>JBILFS010000080.1:0-7417 GCA_044351455.1 Paludibacter sp.
TTCATTAAAATTCCAGTGTAATTTAAATAAATATTTCAATGAACTAAATGAAAGATTTTTTTTTCAAAGTTACAAACAAATTGTTATTTTGCATCATTCAGTTGGTATTAATTCCTTAAATTTGCACATAAAAGTCAACTCACAGATGAAAGCAAATCAGAACATAAGTAAAGAAGAAGCATTACATTGGGCAGCAGCCTTTTGTTCGGGCACAGAACGATGCAGTTCTGAAATAGCAGAGAAACTGACTAACAGGGGATTAGCTAATCAGGACATCGAAAACATACTACAATATTTAATACAGGAAAATTACATTGATGAAAACCGGTATACACGGGCTTTCATCAGGGATAAATTCCGTTATAATCAATGGGGAAGAATAAAAATCAGGCATATGCTGATACAAAAAAAAATATCAAAAGAAGTAATTGAAGCATCCTTTGAAGTTTTAGATGACGAAACATACAGTGAAATGATACAAAAGCTTATTACAACAAAGAGTAAAGGTCTGAAAGCTATCAATGACTATGAAAAGAAAATGAAAATCGCCCGTTTTCTGGCAGGTAAGGGATTTGAATATGAATCATTTTCCCGACTGTTAAATCTCAGCACTGAATCATTTGAAAATGAGTAGTACATTGAAAACCAAAAAATCAATCAGGCTGATAACCGAAGTTTCTGAGTTTTAGTTCTTTATTACGCCAGTCCTTTTCAACTTTAACAAACAATTCAAGAAAAATTTTCTTTTCGAAGAAAGCTTCCAGGTCTTTGCGGGCTTCCGTGCCTACTTTCTTCAGTGATTTTCCACCATGACCAATGATGATACCTTTCTGAGAATCTCTTTCCACATTGATTAAAGCATTGATTTTTATCAATTTATCATCTTCCTGAAACTGTTCAACAACAACTTCTACAGAATATGGAATTTCTTTGTCGTAATTCATCAGAATTTTCTCCCGAATGATTTCATTTACAAAGAAACGGGCAGGTTTATCAGTCAGTTGATCCTTATCGAAAAAAGGAGGAGAAGTTGGCAATAAAGACAAAATACGCTTAAAAAGTGGCTCCACATTGAATTTTTCCAATGCTGAAACAGGGAATATTTCAGCGCGGGGTAGCAAAGCTTTCCATTTTTCAACCAGCGCTTCGAGTTTTTCCTGATCGGTTAGATCAATTTTATTGATAATAAGTAACAGCGCTGCAGGATTCTCACTGACTTTTTCAATAAAATCAGCATTTTTATTTTCCGAATCATAAATATCCGTCACATAAAGTAATACATCAGCATCGGAAAGCGCAGAATTTGAGAATTTACGCATGGATTCCTGTAGTCGGTAATTCGGCTTTAAAACTCCGGGAGTATCAGAATAAATAATCTGAAAATCTTCACCATTCACGATTCCGAGAATACGATGTCGGGTTGTTTGCGCTTTGGAAGTTATGATGGATATTTTCTCACCAACCAGCGCATTCATCAATGTTGATTTTCCAACATTGGGATTTCCCACTATATTTACAAAGCCTGATTTGTGTGTACTATCCATAAAATTGTTATATTTATCATCAAATTTCGAATGCAAAGATAATTTAAAAAAATTAAAGGATGTTATAAAATTAAATTTTCGTATCTTTGAGGCCGAAAAATAAAAAATACCATTACAAATGTCTGTTACATGGAATAAAATACAAGAGTTTTCACAGCATGTCAAACTTGTTTTTATAATTCTGGGTGTAGGTATTGTGATAGCCTCGACTTATTTTTCCAATAAGCTTGCTTCCTCGCTTGCAGAAGAAGAGAGAAGCAAAGTTGAAATTTGGGCTGAAGCTACACGACAACTCATTCTGGCTGATGAAAGTAAGGATCTTGATTTCATCATTTCTATCATTGAAAACAACAAAACAATTCCTGTTATTCTGGCTGATGCCAATGGAAATGTATTGTCATCCAAAAACATCAAAGAGCCGGAAAAGGAAGTTGAACTCTTCTATCAGAAAGAAATCATCAGATTAAAAAACGACAAGAAACTTATAGAAGTAAAACTCGGTGAAAACAACAATCAATATATTTATTACGATGATTCACATTTGCTGAAACAACTGTACTATTTCCCATATGTACAGCTTGGAATCATTATTTTATTTATGCTGATAGCCTTTTTCGCATTTTCGAGTTCGAAAAAAGCCGAGCAAAACAGGGTATGGGTTGGATTATCCAAAGAAACAGCACATCAGCTTGGCACTCCGATATCGTCATTGCTTGCCTGGGTGGATATGTTGAAAATGAAATACACCGACGATAATAAGATGATTCTTGAAATGTCGAAGGATGTTAATCGTTTAAGGATTATCGCTGAAAGGTTCTCAAAAATCGGTTCAGTTCCCGATCTGGATTTAGTCAGTTTAAATGAAACACTTCAAAATTCTGTACAATATGTTTTGAACAGAACATCAGAAAAAATTAAAATTCAATGTCATTTCCCGGATAAAAATCATATCTTCATCAAATTAAATGTGCCTCTTTTCGAATGGGTAATTGAAAATTTATGTAAAAACGCCATTGATGCCATGGACGGCACTGGTAAGATCTATATCAACATCACCAAAACTGAGAAAGACTGTTATATTGATGTCAGAGATACAGGAAAAGGCATCGAACGCAGCAAATTCAGAACTATTTTCTCACCGGGATTTACAACCAAAAGCAGAGGCTGGGGACTGGGATTATCATTGGCCAAGCGTATCATTGAGGAATATCACGGAGGTAGAATTTTCGTAAAGAGTTCAGAATTAAACACAGGAACAACCTTCAGAATTGTTTTGAAGGCTTGACATTTCATCTTTAACCAATAAAAAACAGCTTAAATTTTTGCATTCTGCGATTTTTTTTGTACTTTTGCACGGTTTTTCAGGATTTTAAAATTATGTCGAAATTTGCATTATATAACATAGTTCTCAAAGATATCAAGGAAGGTTCCAGGACCTTTGAGTATGTACTTGAAAATGAGTATTTCGCAAAAATTGATAGTCCTGAGGTACAAAAGGGCAGTTTACTTGCCACTGTAAAAGTTCAGAAAAAGAATGAATCTTACGAACTGAATTTTTTGGTTGAAGGCATCGTAAGTATCCCGTGTAACAGATGTCTGGATGACATGGAACAGGTTATCAGGCACAATGATAAGATTCAGGTGAAATTTGGTGCCGGGTTTTCGGAAGAAAATGAAATAGTAATTGTTCCGGAAGCAGAAGGGAGCATCAATGTAGCCTGGTTCATTTATGAGTTTATCATTCTCAACATACCGATTAAGCATGTTCATGCTCCGGGTGAGTGTAATAAAACCATGGTAACAAAGCTAAAACGTCATATCACCAGAAACAAAGATGATGTAGAAGACAATTCATTATTTGAGGTAGATGATGATGACGATATTAGTACAGAAGATACACAAGTTGACCCGCGATGGGATAACTTGCAAAATATAAACTTTGACAATAATTAAAAAAATAATTTAAAATGGCACATCCAAAGAGAAAACATTCGAAAACACGTACAGCTAAGAGAAGAACTCATTATAAAGCAGAAGCTCCAACTTTGGCAATTTGTCCTAACTGTGGTGCAGCACACATCTATCATACAGTTTGTGGTGAGTGTGGTTATTACAGAGGAAAACTTGCAATAGAAAAAGTAGCAACAGTATAATATGTCGAATATTCACGCAGTTATCACTGGTGTTGGAGGATATGTTCCTGAGTATAGACTCACGAACCAGGAGCTCAGCACCCTGATGGATACCAGTGATGAATGGATCACTACCCGTGTTGGTATCAAGGAGAGAAGAATCCTGAAAGAACCTAACACAGGCACTTCCTATATGGCAGCCAAAGCAGCTGAAGAGTTGTTTGCCAAAACAGGAACCAAACCTGAAGAAATTGACCTGATAATTGTTGGAACTACAACACCCGACTATATTTTCCCATCCTGTGCTGCAATGATTGCAGATAAAATTGGGGTGAAAAATGCGCTTGCATTTGATTTACAAGCAGCATGTTCGGGTTTTATCGTAGCATTATCCAACGCAGCAAGTTTCATAGAATCAGGAAAATACAAAAAAGTACTGGTTTTCGGGGCTGAAAAGATGTCGTCCATTACCAATTACGAAGACAGAACCACTGCCCCACTTTTCGGAGATGGTGCCGGTGTAGTTTTGGTTGAACCTTCGAATGAAGCATATGGTGTAATGGATTCGTTAATATTTACCGATGGAGCCGGTGGCAAACACCTGATGCTCAAAGCCGGTGGATCAGCAAATCCTGCATCTCATGAAACCATTGATAAAAGAGAACACTCAGTTTATCAGGAGGGACAGAATGTGTTTAAACATGCTGTAACCAATATGGCCGGAGCATCTGCAGATATTATGGATAAAAATAACCTTTCTTCAGATGATATTAACTGGTTAATTCCACATCAGGCAAATCTGAGGATTATTGATGCTGTTGTTAATCGTACTGGCGTTGATTATAGTAAAGTTATCATCAATATTGAGAAATACGGAAACACTTCTGCAGCAACCATTCCAATTTGTATCTGGGAAAAGGAAAAAGAATTTAAAAAAGGAGATAATATCATTCTGACAGCCTTCGGTGCAGGTTTTACCTGGGGAGCCGTGTGGTTGAAATGGGGATATGACAGCAAATAAATCTGCCTGGAATTAAAAAAAAATCCGGATTGAAATTATCAGTCCGGATTTTTTTATGAATTTGTTAACAGGATTATCTGCCACCAAAAATCCATTTGTGTAATTCGCCATATTGCTCCTGATAAAGCTTGTAAGCATCTTCGATGATGGCAAGTGCAGTGGCTTTGTCGAAAAATTTCTCAACTACAACTGTTTTATTCTCCAGTTTGGTATAATCCTCGAAGAAACTCATGGTTTCCTGGATCATATGCGGAGGAAGATCATCAACATCCTGAAAATGATTAACACTTGGGTCACCTGCTGCTACAGCAATGATTTTATCATCAGCCTCACCATTATCCAGCATCCTCATTACACCAATCACCTTCGCTTCAACAATACACAGAGGAACTACTTCAATTCTTGAAAGAATCATTATATCAAGGGGGTCTTTATCGTCGCAGAAAGTTTGCGGGATAAAACCATAATTATGTGGATAATATACTGAAGAATACAAAACCCTGTCGAGGCGTAGCAAACCACTTTCCTTATCAAGTTCATATTTTGCTCTGTTACCTTTAGGAATTTCAATAATTCCTTTAACAATTTCAGGATTATTGGTTTGTGGCACTACCTGATGCCATGGATTAAAATTACTTCTCATAATATTTGTGATGCGTGGTTTTTGGTGTTTACTTCTTTTGGTTCAATAACTTTTTCTATAATTCCTGTTTCATTAATGACAAAGGTAGTCCGGAACATGCCCATATACTTTCTGCCATACATCGATTTTTCGCCCCAGGTTCCAAACTGTTCAGATAGAACTTTATCGGTATCTGCAATTAAATTAAAAGGCAAATTTTGTTTTGAGATGAAATTCAAATGCGATTTTGCACTATCTGCGCTTACACCAATCACTTCGTAACCTGCCTTCAACAGATCATCATAATTATCACGTAAACTACAAGCCTGAGCTGTACAGCCCGGCGTACTATCCTTGGGATAGAAATACAAAACAATCTTCCTGCCCGCAAAATCCGATAGTTTCAACTCCTTACCATCCTGGTTCACTCCCAGGACTTCGGGGGCTTTATCTCCTTGTTTCAATGCCATAAATTCTTATTTTAAAGATGATTAAATTAGTTCATGCAAATTTATAAAATAAAAGTCATATTATGATTAAAAGAAGACTTAAGTTTCAATTAAAAGTTCAACAAGATAGCACTTATCCATATTGCTATCATTTTTATCTATCTCTTTTCTTAAAAATCACTATCTTTGTAATTCAAAACTAAATGCATTATGATTCCTGATTTTCTTCTTTCGCGCCGCACAATCCGTAATTATTCCAATGAAAATATAGCACCTGACCTGATGAAGGAGTTATTGCTTACAGCTGCTCAATCCTCAAATACAGGCAATATGCAGGCATATAGTGTGGTGCTTACTACGCAGATTGAGTTAAAGAAAAAGCTGGCACCGGCTCATTTCAATCAAGCCATGGTTACCAATGCGCCTGCAGTTCTGACTTTTTGCGCGGATTTCAATCGCTTTAGTCAATGGTGTACACAACGGAACGCTGAACCGGGATACAATAATTTTGAGTCATTCATGGCGGCAGCAATCGATGCAATTATTTTTGCACAAACTTTCTGTGTGGCAGCCGAGAGTCAGGGTTTGGGAATTTGCTATCTGGGAACCACAACTTACAATGCTCAGGAAATTATTGAGGCATTAAACCTTCCATCACTGGTAATTCCTGTAACCTGCATTACTGTAGGCTATCCGGCAGATAATCCGCCAGTAACCGACCGTTTACCACTTGAATCGGTGTTGCACATGGAAACCTATCAGGAATTTACAGCGGATGATATTAACGCACTTTATGCAGAAAAAGAAACGCTGGAAATCTATAAAAAATTCGTTTCTGATAATAATAAAGAAACACTTGCTCAGGTGTTTACAGATGTTCGTTATACCCGGAAAAACAATGAATTTTTTTCAGAAAAATATCTGAATGCACTCAGACAGCAGGGGTTTTTGAAATAATTTGAATTAGCTCTGGTTAACTGTAATACTATATCAAAGTATTACTATTTGGTCAACACACTTTGGGGATGTGTATTTCAGTCTATGCTCATCACCCGGATACGCTGTGCTTTACCAATGGCATTGTATTATAAACTCTTCCGGTTTTATTCTGCAAGCCCTAAATCATACCAATTTTAAACAAAAAACTCCCCCGAAAATATCAGGAGAGTTTCTGAGAGCGGAAGACGGGGCTCAAACCCGCGACCCTCAGCTTGGAAGGCTAATGCTCTATCGACTGAGCTACTTCCGCAATATTATTCATCATTTAAGAACTCAGTCGATAGAGCATATTAATGTCTATTTTCTGGCGACTGAGCTACTTCCGCAATATCAATTTGAAAATTTGAAAATGAGTTAATTTGAAAATTAATTTTCAAATTCTCAAATTAATTAATTCTCAAATTTGTTTTGTGGGCAGTGAAGGATTCGAACCTCCGAAGTCGAAAGACAGCTGAGTTACAGTCAGCCCCAGTTGGCCACTTTGGTAACTGCCCAATTTAGTTGATAGTTGATAGTTGATAGTTAACAGCGAACTGTCAACTGTTAACTGTCAATTGTTAACTATTTCCGAGCCTCTTGTCGGATTCGAACCAACGACCCCGAGATTACAAATCACGTGCTCTGGCCAACTGAGCTAAAGAGGCAAAATA
>JBILFS010000081.1:0-7406 GCA_044351455.1 Paludibacter sp.
CCAATCTCCGTGCAAACTTCTCCCATTTTTCCACAACCTGTATTTCATCAAGAAAAAAAACCGGCTTTAAATCATACATTTCCTCAAAACTGATTTTTATCAAATCCAGGTCAGATAAATTGATAGTGGCAATTCGATCATCTTCAAAATTGAAATAAAGTATTTCTTTGGGATTATGTCCCTGTTGAATTAAATCATTGATTATTTGATACATAAAATAGGATTTGCCTACACGGCGTAAGCCTGTAAACACATAATTCAACTGTTTATCAACCGGATAATTGCGGTGTTGAAACTTTACCTCAATAACTTTTTGCTGATATTCAGCAATCAACTGTTTAATTACATCTTTGGTCATTGTGATTTAGTATTTAATTGAATGCCCTGTTTTATCGAATATAATCGACAAAAATAGACTATTATTATCGAATATGCAAGACAATATTGAGATTTATGTGCGTTTGTTTCGATTTAACCAGACGGTTTCGATCATAATGCCTGTGTAATTGTTCACGCCAACCACATCCAACCAGCAAAAGCATTTTTGCCTTGAGCCCGACATCTTTACCATCAGGAAGTATATCAATAAAGAAGTCTTCCGAAAATTCCCCCTCATCCCTACTGATAACTGCAAAAAAAATATTACTTTTGCAGTTCAATTTATTAAATGAATAAAAACTAATGAAACGAGCACGACGAATAAACTTTGACACACAAGGAGATGTTTATGTGCGAGTTCCATCTGACAACTAAAAAAACAATTATAAACAGATGAAAGTACTGAAATTTGGTGGAACATCCGTAGGTTCTGCCGCCCGTATTAAAGATGTAGCTGCTTTAATTTGTGATGGAGAACAAAAAATTGTTGTTCTTTCGGCTATGTCGGGTACTACCAACAGCCTGGTTGAGATATCCGACTATTATTACAAGAATAATACTTCCGGAGCCATGGAAAAAATCAACATGCTCGAAGAGAAGTATCATGATATGATTGATGAACTTTTCACGACGGATAAATTCAAAACTGATGCAACCGAACATATCAAAAAACATTTTGAGTTTTTGAGAACGTTCTCAAAATCAGTATTTACCATTTTTGAGGAAAGAATTATTCTTGCTCAGGGTGAATTGCTGTCAACAGGAATCTTTCAGATTTATCTGCAGGAAAAAGGCGAAAACTCTGTTTTATTGCCTGCCCTCGATTTCATGAGAATTGATAAAAATGCGGAACCGGATACGGCATATATTGCTGAAAATCTGGGGAAAATATTAGAGGAGAATCAGGGTTTCAATTATTACATCACCCAGGGTTATATTTGTCGTAATTTCTATGGCGAAATTGATAACCTGCAACGTGGTGGCAGCGATTACACTGCTTCACTGATTGGTGCTGCCGTAAAAGCGTCTGAGATTCAGATCTGGACCGATATTGATGGAATGCACAACAACGATCCGCGTTTTGTGGAGGGTACCAAACCTGTTCCGTATCTGAATTTTGAAGAGGCGGCCGAACTGGCGTATTTTGGTGCCAAGATTTTGCATCCTACCTGTATTCTGCCGGCCAAACTGAACAATATCCCGGTTCGCCTGTTGAATACCATGGAACCCAAAGCTTTTGGTACGCTCATTTCTTTGAAAAGTAATAAAAAGGCTTTCCAGGCTGTTGCTGCCAAAGATGGTATCGTGGCTATCAAAATAAAATCGGGCAGGATGCTGCTCGCATTCGGTTTCCTGAGAAAGGTGTTTGAGATATTCGAATCTTATCAAACTCCGATTGATATGGTTACTACTTCCGAAGTGGGTGTTTCTGTTTCTATTGATAATCCGAAACACTTAGATGAAATAGTGGATAGTCTGAAAAAACTGGGTACTGTTTCCGTGGATAAGGACCAGGTAATTATTTGTGTAGTGGGTGATATTCAGCCTGATAATACGGGATTCCAGTCGAGAGCTGTGAATGCCATGAGAAATATTCCTGTCAGAATGATTTCCTATGGAGGCAGCAACTTCAATATTTCTTTCCTGATTAAAGCTGAAGATAAAAAAGCTGCCCTCAAAGCATTAAGCGAAGAACTTTTCAATTAAATTTGAACCACATAGGCACATAGGATACACAATAGTATCTTATTTAATTTTATTCAGGGTTTTCAATCTTCATGAATAAATTAACTTAAAACTAAGTGAACTATGTGCCTATGTGGTTAATAAATATTTATAACATGATTAAAGCAAAATACCCCGTGGATAAATTCGGGTCTATCGAAACTCCTTTTTATTATTACGACCTGGATGTGTTGAGAAGCACCCTGGATGAGATTAATTGTCAGATTTACAACCGGCCGTTCGAAGTGCATTATGCCCTGAAAGCCAATGTTAATCCGCTGGTATTGAAAACTATCAAAGAAGCGGGCATGGGTGCCGACTGTGTGAGTGGTGGCGAGGTTCAGGCTGCGCTTGATGCCGGTATCGCTCCGGAAAAGATTGTTTTTGCCGGTGTGGGTAAGGCTGACTGGGAGATTAATCTGGGTCTGGACAACAATATTTTCTGTTTCAATGTGGAGTCGGTTCCCGAACTGGAAATTATCAATGAACTTGCCATTGCAAAAGGGAAAACGGCTCAGGTTGCCCTGCGTATTAATCCGAATGTGAGTGCTAATACGCATCATTATATTACTACGGGACTGAATGAGAATAAGTTCGGTATCAATATGTCGGATCTCGACAAGGTTACGGATATTATCAAAACATTAAACAATATCAAGCTGATTGGTATTCATTTCCATATTGGTTCGCAAATTACCGACATGACTTCCTTCCACGGTTTGTGTGTAAGGGTGAATGAGTTGCAGGAATATTTTGAGTCGAAAAACATCAAACTTGAAAATATCAATGTGGGTGGTGGTTTAGGCATCAGCTACGAACATCCGAATCATTTCCCGATCCCGGAGTTTGAGGCGTATTTCAAGGTTTTTGTTGATCATCTTGTACTTCGTCCGGGTCAGAAACTGCATTTCGAACTGGGTCGTGCCGTGGTGGCTCAATGTGGTAGTCTTATTTCCAAAGTTCTTTATATCAAAGAAGGAACTTCTAAAAAATTCGCTATCCTCGATGCCGGTTTTACCGAACTGATTCGTCCTGCGCTTTATCAGGCTTATCACCGCATCGAAAATCTGACTTCAGAACTGCCCGAAGAGACATATGATGTGGTTGGACCAATCTGCGAGTCTTCTGATGTATTTGCCAAAGATTATCAGATGAACCAAACCAAAAGGGGCGATTTGATTGCTTTGCGTTCTGCTGGTGCGTATGGCGAAATTATGGCTTCACAATATAATTTGAGGAAATTGCCAAAGGCGTATACTTCTGATGAACTGAAGTAAACTTTCGGTTTTCTTTCATTTCTGATAATAAAGTAATCGTATGAGAACTATTCCATCACCAACAATAGTTACAATACTACTGCCGGATACAGCAACTTAAATCAATCAACCTTAACGGGATGGAGAACAGGATCGGATAAAGTGACTGTGATATTCCGGTATTTCCTGCAGGCACTTATTCCTGCCATTTATTCCTTCCGGATTCATCTTCAGTTTTGTCGGGCAGACCGGAATATGCAATCCGATTCGCCAATCAACAGGTCTGGAATGAAACTGATGGCAGCAATGACCTGAATTTTGCTTTTCAGATTCCTCTTACGAGTGGTTTGATTGCTACTGACCATCCTGGATTTATCAGGCAGATTGATGAAAAAATATTCCACTGAAAATCAATCTGATAACTTCGACTGTCTTTCAGTGGATATTGCTTCTTTGAATCCGGGTTTTTACCTGGTTTCAATCAGGAACCGGAGCGGATTTCTGAAATGTGGTTTGCGGATTTTGCCCTGATGTTTTCAGAGTCTTTCATCCCCCGTACCGGCTTTTCATATACTTTATGGTCTCCTTCATTAACTTGTCCAGTACTTCCGGGTTGATGTCCGACAATTTGTTGACGTATATACAGGCTTTTCCCATCTTAAACTTACCAAGATTTTCAAGCAGGTATTCGTGTTCGGGCAATCCGGTAAATACATACAACGATATGGCTGCTTTCCTGGGTGAAAATCCGATGATGGGCCAGTCACCTTCCTGTGTGCTTCTATCAGATTTATAATGATATTTATCAAATCCAATGATGGATGGTCCCCACATTTTGGGTGAACAACCGGACACTTCCTCCATGATTTTCAGCAATGCATAACTGTCGGATTTTTTTTGTTCGGTACTGGCAAATGAATCGATAAATGCCAATACATCTTCGTCGGTTTGTTTTGTTTTTAATTCAGCCATATTGATTTAATGTTTGGGTTTGTACAGATGGGATGAATGTCCGAAAAACAGTTCTGCTGCTTCCATCATCGTTTCCGATAAGGTTGGATGGGGATGGATGGTGAGGGCTAAATCGCTTACCGTTGCACCCATTTCAATGGCGAGCACTGCTTCTGCTATCAGTTCACCGGCACCGGGACCGCAAATCCCTGCCCCTAAAATTCTTTCGGTATCGGGATCCACAATCAATTTGGTCACGCCATCAATCCGGTCTAATGTAACAGCCCTGCCACTTGCGGCCCACGGAAAACTAACGGCCTTGTAATTCATTTGCTTTTCTTTGGCCTGATTTTCTGTGATGCCTGCCCAGGCAATTTCGGGATCCGTGAAAACCACAGCCGGGATTGCCAATGGTTCAAACGCCGCTTTTTTTCCGGATATGACATCCACGGCCACCCTTGCTTCGTGCGATGCTTTGTGTGCCAGCATAGGTTCCCCGGCTATATCGCCAATGGCAAAGATGCGTGCATCTGTTGTTTGCATGTCTTTTCCGGTGATGATCCATCCACGTTCGTTCACTTTCACGCCTGTATTTTCAAGTCCCAGTCCCGCCGTTTGTGGCTTTCTGCCAATCGACATCAATACATAATCGTAAATGATTGATTCTGTTTGCCCTGCACTGTTTTCAATGTTTACTTTCAATCCTTCTTCCACTTCCTGAATGCCTGTGACTCTGGATTTCAGCATAATACTTTCAAATGATTTCTCTAATTTCTTCTGAAGATGCACGACCAGATCCTGATCGGCGCCGGGTAAAATTCTGTCCATAAACTCCACCACCGAAACCTTAGAACCAAGTGCAGCATATACCGAACCAAGTTCCAGACCGATATATCCACCTCCTACCACAAGCAGGGATTTCGGAATGGCGGGTAAATCCAGGGCGGAAGTCGAATTTAATAACCTGTTACTGTCGATTTGAAGTCCGGGTATGCTGGCAATCATAGATCCGGTGGCAATAATTGCCTTGTCAAAACTGATGGAGGTGGTTTCGCCGTTTTCCTTTTTCACATCGATGGAAGTTGAAGAAACGAACGATGCCCTGCCCTGCACAAAATTTATTTTTCTTTGTTTGGTCAGGATGCCCAATCCTCCGGTAAGTTTACTCACCACTTTATTTTTAAATGCCCTGAGTTTATCCAAATCAATTTCCGGTTCACCAAAACTGATGCCCCAGTGTTTCGCTTCTTTGGTTTCCTGTATCAGTTTGGCCACATGAAGCAATGCCTTGGAGGGAATGCAACCCCGGTACAGACAAACGCCGCCGGGATTTTTTTCCATATCAACCAATGTTACATCCATGCCGAGGTCGGCAGCATAAAAAGCTGCGGCATATCCGCCGGGTCCGCCTCCGATAACAACTATTTTCATAATTTATCCTTCTACAATTAATTTAAGTGGATTTTCCAGCGCTTCAATTACCCATCTGAGGAAACGTATTCCATCAGCCCCATCAATCAAACGATGATCGTACGAGAGCGATAAAGGCAACATCAGGCGGGGTACAAAAGTGCCATTTTCGTACACAGGTTCAAAACTTCCCTTCGAAACTCCGAGAATGGCTGCTTCGGGAGCGTTGACTATCGGTGTAAAGGCTGTACCGCCAATGCCACCCAGATTGGTAATGGTGAAACAGGCGCCCTGCATGTCGGCAGGAGCAATTTTCTTTGTTCGTGCTTTCTCTGCAAGTTCATTAATCTTTCCGGATATCTCGATGATATTCAGTTTGTCGGCATCTTTGATAACAGGTACAATCAAACCAAATTCCGTATCTACGGCAATGCCAACATTGTAATATTTTTTGTAGATGATGGTTTTATTGTGCATGTCGACACTGGCATTGAACTGCGGAAATTTCTTCAGGGCTGATGCAATGATTTTCACCAAAATGGCTGTGACCGTAAGTTTTACGCCATACTTTTCCGCAGATTTGCTGTACGATTTCCTGAAATCCTCCAGATTGGTGATGTCGGCTTTATCGAATTGCGTTACATGCGGAATGGTATGCCAGGCATACGACAAATGTTCTGCGGTTTTGCGACGGATATTCGACATGCTTTCCGTGCTTATCTCCCCGAATTTACTGAAATCTGGCAGGGCTTCATAATGTTGCTCTGCACGGATGTGTTGCATGTCGCCACTTTGCTGATGCAATGCTTTGCTGTGTGCTTTCACATCGTCCATCACAATGCGACCACCCGGACCGCTGCCTTTCACCTGATTGACATCCACACCGATTTCTCTTGCGAGTCGTCGTACTGATGGCGCTGCAGGTGCTGCCTGCTGCAATATTGGTGGTTGCTGGTCTACCAGGATTACTTTTGGACTGTCAGGAGTATCTGCGCCGAAATTGATTGGTGCTGATGGAGTTGAATTTTTTTCTTCCTGTATGATTCCACTTGTTTCAACAGTTTCAATTTCAGTTGCTACAGCTATAACTTTGTTTTCAGCAATTGGTTTTGATGTATCTGATTTTATATTTTCAGCCTCATTGGCGGCTTCATTCACTGTAAAAACAGTCTGACCAATGCTTACCTGATCTCCTTCAGAAACCAGTATGGCCACAATTTTGCCCGAAACATCCGAAGGAACCTCGATGGTCGCCTTATCAGTTTCGAGTTCGAGTACCGATTGATCAGGCTTAATGATGTCGCCGGGTGCAACCAGTATTTTCACAATGGTTGCGGATTTTATATTTTCACCCAATTCAGGGATATTGAAATTTCTCATTTGACTTTATTTTTTCGTTCATTAAGCATGCATAGGATTGATTTTCTCCTGGTTGATTCCAAGTTCTCCGGTTGCTTTTTTCAGCACATCTTTTTTCAGTTTTCCTTCTTTAAACAGTGCTACTAAAGTTGTGTATGCGATATGTTTCGCATCAACTTCGAAGAAATCTCTCAGATCGCTTCTAGCTTCACTTCTGCCGAAACCGTCTGTTCCTAAACTGTATAATTTTGCAGGCAACCATTTTGCAATTGAATCAGGAAGTGTTTTTACATAATCCGATGCAGCCACAATCACCCCATCATTTTT
>JBILFS010000082.1:0-7374 GCA_044351455.1 Paludibacter sp.
GGATATGCCCGTAATGAAAAAAGCCGCCGAATTGTTGGATGAGTTTCAAATTCCATTTGAAATCAATGCCTTATCAGCTCACAGAACGCCTCAGGAAGTTGAGAAATTTGCTACTGCTGCTCGTGAAAATGGCATTGAAGTAATTATTGCTGCAGCAGGAATGGCTGCACACTTGCCGGGTGTTATTGCCTCAATGACCACTTTGCCTGTTATCGGAGTTCCAATCAATGCCAGTCTTGATGGGATGGATTCTCTGTTAGCAATTGTTCAAATGCCTCCGGGAATACCAGTGGCTACTGTTGGGATTAATGGTTCATTAAATGCTGCATTGTTAGCTGTTCAAATTATGGCTACTGCAGATGTAAATCTTCAGAATAAACTTGCTGAGTATAAAACTGGTTTGAAAAGAAAAATCGTTGAAGCAAATGAAGATTAAGGAAAATAAAATTCAATTATAAAACAAATTAATTTTTAAGAAATATATTATTATGCAAAGTATTGACAATTTTAACTTTAATGGCAAAAAGGCCTTTGTAAGAGTGGATTTTAATGTGCCTGTTGATGAAAATTTTCAAATCACCGACGACACCAGAATCAGGGCTGCTATGCCAACCTTGAAAAAAATTCTTGCTGATGGAGGAAGTTTGATTCTTGCATCACACATGGGACGTCCGAAAAAGAATCCGGATAACAAGTATTCATTGAAAGTCATTATTGACAGAGTATCTGAATTGTTGGGTGCAGATGTGAAATTTGCTACTGACTGCATGGGTGCTGAAACAATTGAATTGGCAGCTTCATTGAAATCAGGAGAAGTATTATTGCTTGAAAACCTTCGCTTTTATGCAGAAGAAGAAGGTAAACCAAGAGGTGAATTTGCTACTGAAGAAGAAAAAGCAGCAGCAAAGAAAGTAATCAAGGAAAGTCAGAAAGAGTTTACTGCTAAACTCGCTGCTTATGCCGATTGCTATGTAAATGATGCTTTTGGTACAGCTCACCGTGCACATGCTTCTACAGCTTTGATTGCCAAATATTTTGACGAAAACAACAAAATGTTTGGTTATCTGATGGAAAAGGAAGTGCTTGCTGTTGAGAAAGTTATGAAGGATACAGCCCGTCCGTTTACTGCCATTATGGGTGGTTCCAAGGTTTCATCAAAAATTGAAATCATTGAAAATCTGCTTACTAAAGTTGATAATCTGATCATTGCAGGCGGTATGACTTATACTTTTGCGAAAGCAAAGGGAGGTAAAATCGGAATTTCTATCTGTGAAGATGATAAACTTGATTTGGCTCTGGAACTGATCGAGAAAGCAAAACAGAATAATGTTAATCTGGTTTTGGCTGTTGATGCTAAAATTGCAGATGATTTTAATAATGATGCTAACACACAGTTTGTTAAAGTAAATGAAATTCCTGACGGATGGGAAGGTTTGGATATCGGCCCGGAAACAGAAAAAATCTTTGCTGACGTAATCAAAGCATCCAAAACAATTCTTTGGAATGGTCCTACCGGTGTTTTTGAATTTGATAATTTCACTTCAGGTTCAAGAGCTGTTGGTCAGGCAATTGTAGAAGCTACTAAAGCAGGTGCATTTTCACTTGTTGGCGGTGGTGATTCAGTTGCATGTGTGAATAAATTTGGTATTGCTGATGAGATGTCTTATGTTTCAACCGGTGGTGGTGCTTTGTTAGAAGCCATTGAAGGTCGTATTCTTCCCGGAATTGAGGCTATCAGAGGTTACTAAATCATAAAATTGCCATCATTGCATTAACAATGTGGTGAAAATTTCAGGCTGTTCCTTCAAACTTGTCGGGACAGCCTTTTTTTCAGGCATTAAATTTGTAATTTTCACATCCGCATTGTTAATTTATCTTTTTTTGAAAACCGGATACTGAACAAAATTACAAAGTATCTGGTTTTAATTAAACTATATTGAAAAACAATAAATTGATGCGACCATTAACAGGCTTTTTAATGCTCCTGCTTACTTCAGGTTTGTTTGCTCAGCAGCCTGCAAATTTTAAAGGAGTAATCAAGTATGAAGATTATCAGAAACTTATCAATAAAAATGATCAGGTTTTGTATGTTGTAAATTTTTGGGCAACGTGGTGTAGTCCTTGTGTAAAGGAACTACCGGAATTCATGGAAGTAAACCGACAATTTTCAATCAATAAAAACTTTAAGATGATATTGGTATCTCTGGATAATGTTCGGGAACTTGAATCGGGTTTATATCCGTTTATGAAAGAAAATCAAATCAGGCCGGATGTTTACCTGCTTGATGACATTAAAAGAATGAATTATTGGATACCATTGATAGAGAAAGAGTGGACAGGCTCAATACCTGCGACTCTCATTTATAAAAACGGGAAGAAATTGTTCTTTGATGAAAAACAATTAGATCAGGCTACATTAACTCAAATAATCAATAAATTTTTATAATTATGAGCAAATTAAAACTTTCATTTGTTGCAGTATTTGTTTTTGCTGCTATTTTTTCAAATGCACAAGCACTAAAACCGGGTGATAAAGCACCTGATTTCTCATTGAAAAATGTTGACGGAAAAATGGTTTCATTGGCAGATTTCAAAGATGCCAAAGGTTTTATCATTGTTTTTACCTGCAATAGCTGCCCGTATTCCATCGCTTATGAAGACAGAATCATTGCTCTTGATGCAAAGTATAAGTCAAAAGGATTTCCTGTTGTTGCCATCAATCCAAACGATCCTGCGCTTCAATCCAAAGATAGTTATGAAGCCATGGTAGTAAGAGCAGGTGAAAAGAAGTTCACTTTTCCATATTTATTTGACAATGGTCAGAAGGTTTATCCTCAATACGGAGCAACCAGAACACCAAATATTTTCATTGTTCAGAAGGTTAAAGATGAACTTATTGTTCAATATGTTGGGGCAATTGATAATAATTATAAAGATGCAGCTGATGCAACAGAAAAATATGTGGAAGATGCTGTAGAATCGCTTCTGAAGAAAAAAGATGTTAAAGTGCCTGTAACTGTTGCAGTTGGATGTGGTATCAAAGTTCAGAAGTAATAAGTGAATTTAATTTTATTACAAAAATGTAAAAAAATATCTCCGGGGGCTTGCAGATTTCAAAAAACTGACTTATCTTTGCATCGCATTTGAAAATAATGCACCAACGGTGTGGTAGTTCAGTTGGTTAGAATACCTGCCTGTCACGCAGGGGGTCGCGGGTTCGAGTCCCGTCCATACCGCAAAAAAAAGCTGTCTTAACGGACAGCTTTTTTTTGTTTTGGTTGTTTGTTAAAATCAATTTACATTGAATTCCGGCTTTGGAGATGATTTGCTCCATCTTCCACCACCGAGATAAAAACCCAAACTAAGTCCTAAGAAGTTATTTTGAGTAGAACCGATACTAAAATCTAACAAATCATACAATGTCGATCGTGGTATGATATGGTAATTTAATACAACTCTGAAATGACCAACTTCAAAACCTGCCCGTAATAAGCCCTGAGTTTTCTTTTCGGCTGATACAGCAAAACCGGAAATTCCCTCATTGTCTTGAAAAGAAGACATTTGAATATTGCCTACCTCAATCATGCCTATTCCGCCCCCAACAAATGAAGCAAAAATACTCCCCGGTTTGTTGAAATAATAATCTCCGTGAGCCAGGTAACCTGTACTTCCGTTGAATGTAAACTGAGTCATCAGTCCTCCGCTATATTTGATGTCTTTTGCCTGCAAACTGCTGTTAAACATGATGCCTGCGTTCATTCTGTTGCTGATGTTATAACGGATGTCCCAGTCACCTGCAAATCCAATCCCTGACTGTGGAATTGCCATTGCGGCATTGAGTCCGACCCTTATTTTTCCTTTTTCCTGAGCTGATGTTGCCAGAATAATCAACATCGATAACATAATCACAATTGTTTTTTTCATTTTTTAATGTTTAATAAAATTTTATTTGATAATTTTAAAATGTTTTATTTTACGTTTAAGCAGCAAAATGTGTACAAATATACAAATTTATTTCATCAGGTAAACAGACAACTGTTTTGATTTCGTTACCTTTGTATCGAAATTCAAATTGAATCGGGTAATGCTTTCAAATAAATAAAAGATTGCTGGTTTTCTTTTATAGTAAATAATCATTGATAATGACTGAAGCTGGTTTCTTAATCCTGGGTATTGCTGCCGGAATTCTTTCCGGTTTATTTGGCATTGGTGGTGGTATCGTTATGGTTCCATCATTAATTGTGTTATTTGGTTTCAGTTTGCTCGACGCCAATGCTACTTCTCTCGCTGCGATGTTGTTGCCGGTTGGTGCCCTGGGTGTTTGGGCTTATTACAAAGCTGGTTTAGTCAATATTAAGGAATCATTATGGATTTCCGCCGGTCTGTTTGCCGGTTCTTTTTTTGGTGGTGAACTGGCTGTTACAATCAATGAGTCTTTGCTCGCAAAAATATATGCCGGAATTCTGATTTATGTAGCCCTGAGTTATTTTAATTTGCCTGCTTTATTCAAAAAGAAAAAAACGCAGCATGCTACTCCCGAAGTGCGTGGTTCAAAACCTGTCTGGGCATTTGTGTTGGTAGGATTAGGTGCAGGAGTTTTCGCAGGTCTGTTTGGAAAAGGTGGAGGATTAATCATTGTTCCTTTGCTGATTGGGATATTTCACTATGATGCCAAAGCTGCTGCTGCAACTTCACTTGCTGCATTGCAATTGCCGGTTGGACTCCCAAGCGTCGTGATTTATGCCAATGAAGGCCATCTTCACTGGCTTGCTGCTGCGCTCATTGCAACCGGAATCGTTATTGGTTCATTGATTGGTTCGAAAATCAGTGTTAAACTATCATCAGTCATCTTCAAGAAGGTTTATGCTGCCTTTCTGCTGATTGTAGCAGGCTATATGGTATTTAAATACATTTAAATGTGTAAAAAAATCTAATTTCTGCAATTTTTCGGTATTTTTTTCTACTTTTGATGCTTTGATTTTAAACTAAAATCCAAAACACAATGAAAGTAACAAGACTTTTTGATTTGCTGGATAACTACCTCGAAAAATATCCGGCTCAGGATGCCGCCTTGGCATGTAAAAGAGATGGAAAATGGAAAAAATTCAGTATTCAGGAGTATGTTGAGCTGACAAATTACATCAGCTATGGCATGATGCATCTGGGTGTTAAACCTGGTGATAATGTGGGCATTGTAAGCGGAAACCGCCCCGAATGGAATATGCTGGATATGGCAATCATGCAGGCCGGAGCAATATCAGTTCCTATATATCCAACCATCAGTCAGGATGACTACCGCTATATCCTCAATCATGCTGAAATTAAAATGATTTTCATTGATGGAAAAGATTTGAGGAAAAAACTCGAATCGGTAATGCCGGATGTGAAAACACTGCAGGATATTTATATTTTTGATGAAGAGGATGGTGATTATAAATATCTGGACCAGTTAATTGCTGTAGGAAAAGAAAATCCGCAGCCGGAAAAACTGAAAGAAATCAAGGCTTCTATACTTCCTGAACAAATGGCAACGATCATTTACACGTCAGGTACCACAGGCAATCCTAAGGGGGTAATGCTTTCACACAAAAATATTGTTAGTCAGGTTGAAAAACTTCAAACAATACCTTCTGAATGGAGTAAAACGGCTCTGAGTTTTCTTCCTTTGTGTCACGCTTACGAACGCATGCTGGTGTATTTGTATCAATATCTGGGCATGTCGGTTTATTATGCTGAAAGCCTGGCTACCATTGGCGATAATATCAAGGAAATTAGTCCGACCATGATGACTTGCGTTCCCCGATTGCTCGAAAAAATTTATGACAAACTTTACCTCGCCGGAAAAAAACTTTCTTTCGTTCAGAGAAAAATATATTATTGGGCATTCCATCTTGCAACCAAATACCAGTTGGAAGGCATGGGACCCTGGATGAGACTGCAGCTTAAACTGGCGGATAAACTGATATATTCCAAATGGAGGGCAGCCATAGGCGGTAATTTCGATATCGTGGTATCCGGAGGATCAGCCATTCAATCGCACATTGCTTCTTTCTTTTCTGCCATTGGCATGCCGGTTTTTGAAGGATACGGACTAAGTGAAACTTCTCCTGTGATAGCGGTTAGTCAGCGTGGTAAACATGGTCGAAAATTTGGGACAGTCGGACTTCCGCTGGAAGGTGTTGAAGTAAAACTTGGTGAGCGGGATGAAATCCTTTGTCGCGGTCACAATGTGATGCTCGGCTATTACCGCGATCCCGAACTCACTGCTCAGGTAATTGATAATGAGGGTTGGTTCCATACCGGCGATACCGGCAAATTTACCAAAGAAGGTCAGTTGATTATAACAGGACGACTGAAAAGCATTTTCAAAACTTCTTTTGGGAAATATGTTAATCCACAGGCCATTGAGTCGAAATTTACCGAATCACCCTTCATTGATAATATGATTGTAGTGGGCGAGAATAAAAAATTTGCAGCAGCATTGATTTCTCCGGATTTTACTTATCTGAAATCCTGGTGCAAAATACATCATATAGTTGAAGAGTCCAATGCTGCGTTGATAGTACATCCACAGGTATTAAAAAAATATCAGGAAGAAGTAAAGCACTATAATCATTATTTTGGTGATTTCGAGCAGATTAAGAAGTGGAAGCTGGTTGCTGAGGAATGGACTCAGCCGGGTGGACAATTATCTCCTACACTAAAAATCAAAAGAAATGTGATTGAGGAGCAGTATAAAGAAGAAATTGAAGGCCTGTTTAATTGAGAGAAATTTCAGTTTGAATAATTATCAGTGAAATTCAGGACAACATGCGAATAATTATAAATCCATTTAAATTCAACTTGCAATATGAAAAATCTCACAAAAACAATCATAATACTCATTACTATGGGGCTGTTTTCCTGTAAATCAATACCTGATGGTGCTGTGGCTGTTAAGCCTTTCGATTTAAATAAATACCTGGGTACCTGGTACGAAATTGCCCGTTTCGATTACAGTTTCGAAAAAAATCTGAACAACACGACGGCGACATATTCGCTGAATGAAGATGGTACAGTAAAAGTGTTCAACCGGGGTTATAACTACGTGAATGGCAACTGGCAGGATGCAACCGGAAAAGCCAAATTCAGAGGATCGAAGGATGTTGCCAGCCTGAAAGTTTCCTTTTTTGGACCATTCTATGGTGGATATAATGTAATAGCCCTGGATGCTGATTATCAATATGCCCTCATTGCCGGAAGCAGTACCGATTATATCTGGATTCTATCCAGGGAAAAGACCTTGCCGGATGATGTAAAGAAAGCATACCTGGGAATGGCTGAAAAGATCGGATTCGACATCGAAAAACTGATTTGGGTCGAACACAAGTAAGG
>JBILFS010000083.1:0-7368 GCA_044351455.1 Paludibacter sp.
GTTAAAGATATAGATCCTGTTCAATGGAATCAACTTGTTGACAAAACCGGCAATGCCAGTTTTTTTCAAACGCCGGCCTGCCTGGAGTTTTATCAGCAACTTGGTTTTCTGGAAGGTTTTGCTTTGGGTGTGGAAGATGGTGGTCAACTCAAAGCCGTTGTTTGCGGATATATCATTGCTGATGGGGGATTTCTGAAAAGAATCATGTCGAAACGTGCCATAGTACCGGGCGGAATCTTATGTGCTGAAGATGTAAGTATGGAACAGTTGGATGCTATTCTGAGAGTACTGAAGAAGCATCTTGCCAAAAGATTTGCCATCTATATTGAGTTCAGAAATTATCACGATTATTCAACACAAAGGGGTGCTTTCGAAAATAATGGTTTTGAATACAAAGCTCACCTGAATTTTCATATCGCGCTCACCGACGTCGAAAATGCGTTGATGAATCTGAATACAACCAAAAGAAGAGATGTTCGTAGCAGTTTAAAGCAGGGGGCCACCTGGGGCTTGTCGACTGATGAGCAGGAAATGAAGGAATATTTTGTTATCCTGAAAGATTTATACAAAACGCGTATCAAAACACCTCTATTCCCGGAGGAATTCTTTTTGAAATTAATACAGTCATCGGGTGGTAGATTTTTGGTTGTTAAATTCGATGGAAAGGTGATTGGTGGAAGTGTTTGTGTGGAACTTCCGGGCAGAATTTTATATGAATGGTTTGTTTGCGGTAAGGATTATGAATATAAAAATTTGTATCCGTCGACCGTAGCCACCTGGGCTGCTATCGAATATGCAGCGGGACATGGATTACACCGCTTCGACATGATGGGAGCCGGGAAACCTGAAGAGGGTTACGGGGTCAGGGAGTTCAAATCCAAATTCGGGGGCGAACTGGTGGAACATGGCCGTTTCCTTTGCATCCTGAATCCTTTTTTGTATTTCATTGGTAAAAAGGCAGTACAATATTTAAAAAAAAATAAATAAAGCATGAAACGTTCATGTTAAAAAAAATATAAACAGATGAACATACTGATTGATATTGCACATCCTGCTCATGTGCATCTGACCAAAAATGTGTATTTCGACCTGACAAAACGGGGTCATAAGGTCATTGTAACAGTTAAAAATATCCCGTCAGCCATCAGCTTATTAAAATTGGCCGGAATTCCTTACCGTTATATCGGCGGAAAAAGCGATTCGCTCTGGGGAAAAGCATTCCTGCAAATAGGGTATTATTGGAGAATTCTCAAAATCATTTATACAGAAAGGATTGATATGGGATTTGCGTCTTCTATCACTTTACCTCACCTGGCAAAGGTTTCGAAAATGAAATCGATTATCCTGGATGATGATGACGATGATGTTGAGCCTTTGTTTGTGAAGTATGCGCATCCTTATGCCGACGTGGTTTTGAGTCCGGATTGCCTCACCAGGGCAACGGATAAATTGATTACATACCCCGGTTATCATGAACTGGCTTATTTACATCCGCGTCGTTTTCGTCCCGATGAGTCGGTACTGCAAGAAATTGGTGTTGAAAAAGATGAACCATACTTCATTTTGCGGTTCAATGCCTTTAAAGCGCATCATGATGTGGGCGTGAAGGGTTTATCCATCGACGACAAAAGAAAACTGATTGCGATGCTCGAAGCGAAAGGCAAGGTTTTCATCACTACAGAAAGAAATATTGACGAAGAATTCAGCAAATATCAACTGAAAGTCTCGCCCGACAAGGCACATTCCCTGATTTATTATGCCACTATGCTGGTAGGGGATAGTCAGACCATGACCTCTGAAGCGGCGGTATTAGGAACCCCGGCCATTCGTTGCAATACATTTGCCGGAAAAATTGCTTATCTGGAGGAAGAGGAACATAAATATCAGCTTACTTATGGTTTTCATCCGGATGATGCCGGCAGGATGTTTGAAAAAATAGAGGAATTGCTGCAAATGCCGAATCTGAAAGCGGTATGGGCAGAAAGAAGGGCAAAATTATTAGCCGACAAGATTGATGTGACTTCGTTTTTTGTGTGGTTTATCGAAAACTATCCGGGTGCGGTTACGAAATTGAAGTTAAAAGCAATTAACTTTAGAAATTTTAGTTGATTATGAGGGATTTTACTCTTAAAATATACAGGGAATTACTGATTGCTTTCAGGGATGCGGGCTATTCCTTCATTACGTTCAGCGATTATTGCAGGAATGTTCGTCCCGGTAAATTCATCATCCTCAGACATGATGTAGACCTGAAAGCTGAAAATTCCCTGGCAACAGCTCAGATTGAATCTTCCCTTGGTTTGCAAGGTTCGTATTATTTCAGGGTGGTACCTCAGAGCGATAAAGCTGAAGTAATTACAGCCATTGCGGCTTTGGGTCACGAAATCGGGTATCACTACGAAGATATGTCCTTTTTCAATGGAAATCCGGAAAAATCCATCGTGCATTTTGAGGAAAAACTGAAGCATTTCCGCAGTTTTTATCCTGTTGAAACGATATGCATGCATGGCAGTCCGGCCTCTTCCTACGATAACCGCGATTTGTGGAAAACCTATCAGTACCGCGATTTTGGTATCATCGGGGAACCGTATTTCGATGTGGATTTTGACGATGTCTATTACATTACAGATACCGGTGGTTGCTGGGATGGGGATAAATATTCGGTCAGAGATAAAGTGAAAAGCCGGTTTACGGAGAAGTATCACCACAGTGAGGAAATTATTTCGGCATTGAAACGGGGCAGTTTTCCTCCAAAGGTGATGATGACCCTGCATCCGCAGCGGTGGACAGATAATCTTCCTGCCTGGTTGCTGGAGATGGGAACACAAAACATTAAAAATATAATCAAACAGTGGATACTTTCCCGAAAAGGGAGATAACCGGTTGACTCTGATAGTCAATATTTCAGCTAATTATAATACATTTGCGCACAATAAAAAATTCTGATATGATTAAACTGATTCTCGTTGCAGGAGCACGACCCAATTTCATGAAAATTGCTCCCCTGATGCATGCATTACACAATCATCCGGTTATTCAACCCATTCTGGTGCATACCGGTCAGCATTACGATGTGAAAATGTCGGGTCGTTTTTTTGAAGAACTGAATATTCCACAACCGGATATCAATCTCGAAGTGGGATCAGCCAGTCATGCTGTACAAACAGCCAGAATCATGGAGGGTTTCGAAAAGGTTTGTCTGGATGTGAAACCGGATTATGTGTTGGTGGTAGGCGACGTAAACAGTACCGCTGCCTGTGCCCTGGTTGCTGCTAAATTGTGCATCAAAACCATCCATTACGAGGCAGGATTGCGGAGTCTGGACCGTACCATGCCGGAAGAAATCAACCGCCTGGTAACCGATGCCATCAGCGATATATTCATCACAACAAGTGTGGATGCGGATGAGAACCTGCTGAAGGAAAATATTCCTGCTGAAAAGATATTTATGTTGGGTAACCTGATGATCGACAGTCTGGTGGAACAAATGCCGAAGGCCTTAGCCACATTGCTGGATTTCAAACTTTTGAATCAGGACAAGGAGATTTCATTCGGAAAAGATTTTACTGCCAATGCTTTCGGCGTAATGACATTCCACCGTCCCGGCAATGTAGATGATCCGGCCATGTTAAGCAAATTAGTGGATATCTGGGGCGCAGTATCGGAAAAGGTACCACTCATCTTTGCCGTTCATCCGCGTACTTATAAGAATATTCAGCAATTTGGTTTGCAGGAAAAAATTGACCGGTACAAACAATTGTATTTCATCGAACCGCTCGGCTATCTGCAATTTATTCATTTAGTCAGCAAATCCATGTTTGCACTCACCGATTCCGGTGGCATCCAGGAAGAAACAACCTATCTGAATATCCCCTGTCTCACTGTACGTCCGACCACAGAACGTCCCGTTACCGTTTGGGAAGGCAGTAATAAACTCATCAAAATTGAAAATATTGTTGAAGAAGTTGATTTAATCGTTTCGGGTCAGGGCAAAAAAGGAAACACCCCGAAATACTGGGATGGAAATACGGCTAAGAGAATTGTGGAGAGTTTGGTGAAGATGGGAAAGTGAATCAATCATTAAATAAAAATTAAGCTATAAACAGATGAAGTCTTCATGTTTGTTTATAGCTTTTTTTTGATATTCAGTAGTGGAAAATACTCATTCAGTATTTTAGTTTTGAGTAGTTTTTCCTTATGATATATTTTTGTTTCATCAACATGGGGAGAAATTTTATATATGGACAAAACCACTTCATACAATCAAATTAGCTATGCCACCGATTTTGGTGCCGGATTTAATGTTAGTTTGCTTACACATACAATGATGTTGAGTGAAAATACTCTATCCTTTAAATTGTAAATAGTAAATTGTTAAATTGTAAATACTTACATATGATTTTTGATAAAGAAAAATTCGGTTGGTTTTATTCCAAATGGTACACATTCGTACTATGGATATTGGGCGTTTCACTTTTGATAGGATTGGTTTTCAGTATGTTCACCAACAAGGAAATAAGTTTATTAAATATTCTGCTACCCTCTGTTTTAAATACTGCATTTTTGTGGGGTGGAAGTATGACGATAGTTGCATACAGCTGGAAAACATTTCCGTGGGAACATTATCCTACAAAACACATACTTGTAGAAGCGCTGTTGATAATTTTACTGTTAACTGTATTTGTTGTTGGTATGGGTTTAATTTTCTCACACAACAAAAATATTTGTTTCAGGGAAGCATTACAACAGAATTCATCAGACATATTATTCACTGTTTTAATTACTTTTCTGATTACAACCATTCACGAAGCTGTGTTTTTTTACCGACAATGGAAACTGAATTTCTCCAAATCAATCAGTTTGGAAAAGGACAACCTCGAAGCCCGTTACAATGCACTGAAAGCGCAGGTAAATCCGCATTTTTTATTCAACAGTTTAAACAGCCTGATAAGTTTGCTCGAAAATAATCCCAAAGCGGAGCAATATGTACAGGATTTGTCGGAATATCTACGATATGTATTGCTCAGTAACTCACGTGAATTGGTATCGTTAAGTGAAGAATTAGAAAACCTTGAAAAGTTTTTTCACTTGCAAAAAGTTCGTTTCAACGAAAATTTGCATGTAGATATTCAAATCAATCCGGCTTCATTGACTTTGCAAATTCCACCTTTGGCCTTGCAAATGTTAGTTGATAACTGCATTAAACACAATATAATATCCGAAAATCATCCATTGAATATCCGGATTTCCGACGACGAAAAAACAATTACCGTAAAAAACAATTTTCAACCGAAACAGAATACCGAATCAACCGGTCAGGGCTTAAAAAACATAGAAGGCAGATACCGCTTTATTGGTGGTGAATCCATAAAAATTGACTCAAACGAAAAATATTTTTCAGTAACAATACCGTTAATAACAAAATGAAAAAGATACTAATTATCAACGCACATCCTTTGAAGGATAGTTTCTGTGCCGCATTGGCACAGAGTTATATAGAAGGAGCCCAAAAAAGTGGTGCAACCTGCAAGTTAGTAAACCTGATCGATTTAAATTTCGACCTGATAATGCGTTTTGGATACAAAAAGCGTATGGATGTGGAGCCGGATTTAATTCAGATTCAGCAGGATATAAAAGAAGCTGACCATTTGGTGTTGGTTTATCCCAACTGGTGGGCAACTTATCCTGCACAACTCAAAGGACTGTTCGACCGCGCTTTTGTTCCCGGATTTGCATTTCAATATCGCGAAAATTCACCCATGTGGGATAAACTCCTCACCGGTAAATCTGCACGCATGATTGTAACCATGGATACGCCGGACTGGTTTTATTCATTGATTTATAAGAATACCGGTCACAATGCAGTTAAAGTGGGAGTTCTGGAATTTTCAGGTTTCAAACCTGTAAAAGTATCCGCTTTCTCGCCTGTAAAATCTTCGACAGAAGCAAAACGGAAGAAATGGTTGGCGGAAGTGGAAAAGTTGGGTGTGAAAATGGTGTAACACATGAAAACTAAAAATTTTATACTCGTAATTACGCTCTTTATTATGGCAACAACAAAATCTCAGAATAGTTTGGATACCGCTAAATTTCAAACCATTATCAACAAAACAATTGATAATAAGTCCGTCTTCGGAACAATATTGACAGTGGAAAAAGACAATGAACGCTGGACTGGTTCGGCTGGAAATTTGACCAACGAACAACCCTACTTTATTGCCAGCACCACCAAATTGTATGTTACAGCTCTCATTTTGAAACTCAAAGCAGATGGAAAACTGTTGCTCGACGATAAAATTTCTAAGTATTTATCTCCGGAAATTATGCACAAATTGCATGTTTACAAAGAAGTAAATTATTCGGATACGTTAACAATCAGCAATTTATTGGCACATACTTCCGGCTTGTCCGATTATTTTGAAGATAAAGGCTCTGATGGAAAAAGTTTGTTGCAGAAATTGCAGGAAGGACACGACCAAAGCTGGACATTTGAACAGGCGGTGGAGATATCGAAAAGAATGCCGCCTGAATTTGCTCCCGACTCCAAAGGCAAAGCGCATTATTCGGATACGAACTTCCAATTGTTGGGAAAAATCATAGAGAATATTTACGGAAAAACAATTGCTGAAGTGATGAGAGAAGTTATTTTTCAACCACTTGCACTCAGGCAAACCTATATGTATGTGGATGCCGCTGATAAAACGCCAGCTATGATGTACTTTAAAAATAAGCCCATAGATATTTGCAAAGCCATGACTTCGTTTGGTGCCGATGGAGGTATTGTTTCTACTTCGGATGAAACAATGGTTTTTCTGAAAGCATTTTTTAATGGAACGTTTTTCCCAAAAACCTATCTGCCGGAACTATATAAATGGAATAGTGTGATGTTTCCACTCGAATATGGGGTAGGAATTATGAAATTTCAACTTCCTGCCATTTTCACCCTATTCCGAAAAATGCCGGCGTTTATCGGACATTCAGGTTTGTCGGGCGCTTTTGCTTACTACATTCCCGAAAAAGAAGTATTTTTGTCAGGAACTGTAAATCAGATTAGCAATCCGGGCACATCGTACAAAATGCTGATACAGATTGCAAATAGTATCAAATAAACTGCAATATGATAAAAGTACTGATAATTGAAGACGAGCAACCGGCTGCTAAACGCCTGGAAAAAATGCTGCTGGAAATTTCTTCCGATTTCGAAATAATTCAACGTTGCGACAGCATTGAAACGAGTGTACAGTATTTCAAAACGGGCATAATGCCTGATTTGGTAATGCTCGATATTCAGTTGGGCGACGGGCTCAGTTTCGATATTTTCAAGCAAGTAGAAATAGCCTGTCCGGTGATTTTCACAACCGCTTACGA
>JBILFS010000084.1:0-7317 GCA_044351455.1 Paludibacter sp.
GTGTCCACCACGTAAGTTTGGGCGAAATATGCGTGCCAGCACTGTAACTCCAGCCAGGCAAACCCGCTTCTTTGGGGCTCAACGTTCCAGTGTGATACACTACGCGCGTCATACCGTTACAAAAAGTATAATCGGCTAATTTTTTGAGTTCCAATGGATTTTCGCGCCAGTGCTTCCGACTGGTAAATGCTTCCATCTCAACGACCTTTCGCCCATACACATGTGCTGCTCCGGCTACATTTTTTATGACCGAAAGAATATCACCGCCACGCGCATCAGTAAATTCGGCCTGATTTATATTGTTCCAGAACTCGCCACGCATCACGTCAACAGCTCCCAGTGCTTTGTAATCTTCGGTTGGTACGCGATGGAGCGGAGGTCCGGGACCGCCCGACTCGGAAGCCAGCAAAATGCCTTTATCATTACACATTTTACGTGCCTGGCGATAATGGTTATTGACGAACATCTCAGAAATGGTGTAGCGATAATCATGTAAAAATCGTTGTGTGATATCGTCGTTTATAATTTTCTGACCCGAAAGAGCAGGAATGTAGGGGTCAATTTTATAACCATGGAGTTTGTAAAAATAATCGGCCAGGGCGGGCGACCATTCCACCAGGGCTTCTGACTCAAAACTACAAAGATAAAAGCGCTCAAAAGCTGTGTTTTTTAAATCTCCCAAGCGTGCTTCCAGCCGATTGAAAAGATGTGAAAAATGGTGATTCGTAGCTTTTTGCGAAAAATGATCCATGATAAATCCATGTGAATTATCGCTTGCAGCCCACATTTTTTGCCCCATTGGCGTTACCACCGAGCGCAGCAACACCCATTTTCCGGCCGGCAATTCTATATCAATGGCATTGCCTTTGATTTTCGATACATCAAAACGAAGAATATCTTTTAAATCAGCAATTACCCCATTAGCATTGAGCGGATAAGCCACCAGGCTCACATTTTCGTAGTAAGCAGGAAAACCATCAGTATTGAGAATGGGGAAAAGTGGATAGTTTCCATACAGTTTTGTAAAACTTTTAGGAACGACAGGAAATCTAATGGTTGAAAGTTTTACCGGGCCAACCAAAGTATCTTTGCAAAATAGCATATTCATCGACATTTCGTCGTTGGTAGTCCAATCGCCACCTGCATTCCAGCCATTCGAAACCGACATACCCATTTTCAGACCTAATTTTTTTGCTTCGCTCATGGCAAAAACAACGCCATCGAGCTGCTCGTCGCTCATGTACGCTGGCCCCGAAGGAACCTTATTATTCGGATCGGCAATTCCCAAATCGAAAATGTCGACTCCTCCAAAGTCCATATCCCTGAACGCTTTCAGGTCCTTTGTTATTTCGGTATAATCATAATTTCCTTGCCCCCAAAGCCAATAGGCACGGGGTTTAGCATCGTCGGGAGGTGACAGGAAAATCGATTTCAGGGATGATTGTGCATTGGTTGTTACAACCAAACTTCCCAAAAACGCAAACAGTAGCAGCGTTGTAATATGCTTATGTTGGATGAATTTTCGCATCGAATGATTATAAAAATAATTAGTTTAAAGTAGTGTGTAAATATAGAACAAAGTTTTTTCTAATTAAATGCACTAACTGACATTTTTTTTGTACGAAATGATACTGAAAAAAGCAATACTTGCGAACAAACCCCGAAATAGAATTGGTTTTATAACTGAATAGTGCATGTGAGAGTACGACTCCAAGTCGTGCCCTCACTAAATCCTTACAATTTAGCTAATTCCCGAATTTTTTCGGGAATTAAATCTTTTATTAAAAAAATATCACTATTTTTATAAATCTAAATACAGCCTCTTGGGGAGAGCTTATTTCTCGCCCGCTATAGCGACAGCGGCATTACATAGGATCAAAAGCGATATTTAACAAGTTGGCTATGAAAATACTTAGCAAAAGGAATGATTTATTTGACCTGCTAACTATCAGCAACATAACAAACACAAATCAAGTTCTTACAGTAGATATATGCGAACTACAAGTTCGCATAGCCAAATATTAATTGCAGTCTTGGTATTGACATATTTTAAACTTAACGGACTCATTGATTTTGATAAGTTTCAAGGAAAAGATATTTTAATTGCTCAAAGAGAAGGTGCAGCAAACTGTATGACAACAATAAAACTAAAAGATAACTTTATATTTAAAGAAAGAATTGTTTGTTTTGGCGTAACTGAAATCAAGGGAGATTATCGTTTCAAAAATGACACAATTTACTTTGACAATGTAGAAACTGGAAGAAATAAAGACAAATACTATGAGTTTGCAGTTATAAAACCTTCAAAATACGAAAAAGAGAAAAAGCAGTTTGAATTAGTTCGATTTAAAAGCCTAAAAGACATTATTGGACACGAACTTTGGATTACGAAAAACGAATTAAACAAACTAAAAAACAAACACGGCTGAATTTCAACGATTGAAGTTCAGCCGATTATTTTTTTGCATAACATTGTGAGACCAGCAAGAATAAAAGTTCACAAATTTGTGAATAAATAAAATAAGTATTATCTTTGCCACAAATAAAGCGATATGGTTTTAAACTTTGAAAAAGATTACTTGCGCGAAATGTACGAAAACGGAAAAAGTTTCGATAAAAAACACCGCTTTCAACCCGAAATTATCCGCGCTTATGCAAAATGCTTGTATCGATTAGAAGAAGCCATTGCCCCGGAGGACCTATACAAATATCAATCATTGCATTTTGAAGCATTAGTTGGCGACAAAAAGGGTTTATACTCTGTCAGGGTAAACAATCAATATCGGATTGAATTTAGTATTTCGCAAATTGAGCTAAATCATGAAACGGTTGAAACAAAAGTTACAATTTGCAATATCATCGAATTATCAAACCATTATAAATAAAAATAGTATGGGCACAACAGTTAATAAATTCACGCCTTATTTCCCGATTCATCCTGGCGAAATACTAAAAGACGAAATCGAATATCGCGGCATATCTCAACGCCTGCTTGCTTCACAAATGGGCGTTTCGTACACATTGCTCAACGAGGTGTTAAATGGTAAACGACAGTTAAACGCTGAACTGGCAATGCTTGTGGAAGCCGCATTGGGTTTGGATGCCGACACCCTTGTTCGTATGCAAGTACGCTACAATATGCAAGTGGCACGCCAAGACGAAACATTTGCACAACGACTTGCAAATGTGCGAAAAATTGCAGCTATTCTCTGAATAGTGTTATTTTTAACGGACTGAGGAAAGGAAGTCTACTGACTTCAGCGCGTATTGTTATTCAAACAGAAATAAGTTTTATGTGTTTTGCAAAATGTGTTTCTTCAACCTTTTGCCTTTCAACACTTTATTCAAAAAATCCACTACAACCTGTGTATCTTTTCGTATATAATAAGAGCTATAATCGTGATTTCCTTCCAAAAATGTGATTAATTGAGCACTTCCACCTAAGTTTAACATATGATCATAAATTGATTTTGAGCCAAATAACATTAACCAACCAGATGAGTTGCAGGGGCAGAAATGGTGAGCGGCAGTGGCATAAGGGACTAATTTATCGGCATCACCGTGAAACATCAGTGTTGGAATTGCATTCTGAGCTGTTATTAAATTCAAATCCATGATTGCACCAGCACCCGAAATAATTCCGGCATAACGGAAAGTGGGGGACAATCCTGTTTTAAACAGACTCATTTGCTGTCGATTCCAGTAAGCAGCATGCAAAACCGTCTCGGCACCGGCACTCGCACCAGCAATAAAAATTCTGGAAGTGTCGATGTTTAATTCATCGGCATGTTGAATAATATAGTTCGTGGCAGCCCATAAATCTGTTGCTCCAAAGCGTATTGCTTTAATTTTCTCGCTCAAAATTCCGTTACAGCCAAAATCTTTGTCTTTCATGTAGAGCGTATATGTAATTGATGCACAGGCAAATCCATTCTTAGCCAGATAAGTCCCAAAATCAGTTCCTGCATTACGGCTACCACCAGAAAAACCACCACCATGCACAAAAATTACCAACGGTGATTTTGTCTTTGTGTTTGCTGGTCGAAAGAAATTCAAGTCCAGGGAATCAACATCATTTTTCAGATAATTGATTGTCTGAAAATCCTGACCTTGTACATTTATAAATAAACAACAAAGTAAAATTGAAATCGAAATTTTAATTTTTCTCATTTAAAAAGTGATTTAAGGTAATATTTACTTCTTCATTACTTTCAAGGTCGTAATTTTACCGGTATTATCATTTAATTCAACAAAATACAACCCGCTTTCACCCTGCAAATTTAAATTAATTTTACTAACATCACTATATTTCTGCGTACTAAGTGTTTCACCTAATACATTTCTCACAATTAGGGTTAGTTGACTATATGATTGTTGCAAATCAATGTGGATTTGTCCTTGCGTTGGATTTGGAAATAGACTGATATTGGCATCGAAACGATTGTTTTTTAAATCGGTACTTAAACTCGATTTAAATAACCATGTATCGTAACCACCGACAGATTCCAGTGGATCACCCGTAAATCCAACTTCGGCAGTAAAAGCAAAAGTGCCTGAAGCAAAGACATTTCCATCGCCTAAGACTGTTACCGAATTGCCCCAGTCGTTCCCCATACTTCCGATTTGTTTTGCCCATATAAAGCTTCCCTCTTTGTCAAATTTGTTGATAAACACATCGTAATTGCCTGCTGAAGTAAAATTTAAAACAGCTGCTTCCGGATCCATATCTGCTACATCAGAAAACATCCCTGTTGTGAAAATATTTCCAGCATCATCTCTATCCATATTGATAAACTTGTCATACTTAGTTCCTCCCCAGTTTTTTGCCCAGATACAAGTCCCTGAAGCATCTAATTTGGCAATAAATGGATCGTAACTCCCTTTCGAAGTAAGGCTTATATTATCAATTTTTATTGTATTCATGAACCACCCGCCTACATATATTTCGCCGGTTAGTTTATCTACATTGATAGATTCCAGGTAGTCGTTCGCAGCTGCCTCTCCAAAGGATTTTGCAAATACAAAATCTCCATTTTGAGCCAATTTTAAGACATAAGGATCACTTGCGCCTGTGGAAGTTAATGTAACAACTCCTACACCTGGATTAACATCCAAAGTGGAAGTATAATAACCAGAGAAGTATAGATTATTAGCATTGTCAACATCAATATCTGTAATGTAATTTGTACCTGTTCCATCCAGTTTTTTTGCCCAGATAAAATTTCCACCCGCATCCAATTTGGTGATAAATTGTGCTCCATTATCTGTGTCGGCAATAAGTTTAAATTCTGCTGTAGGATCAGGGTTGCAATCTACTGTGACGCCAGCAAAACCGTAGAAATGGCCTGTTAAAATCACATTATTGGCCTCGTCAGTTTTTAGTTCGTAAACCTCTTCGTTGAGTGGTCCTCCAAACTGTTTTACCCAAATAAAATTGCCATTGTTATCCCATTTGCAAACATAGCCATCTTCGAAATACATATTTCTTTTTTCGAAATCGCTATAAAAATAGCCGGGAATAAGGTTAGTTGCCTGAGTAGGATCAGGATTAAAATCGGTTGTTGCAGTGCCACCAAGATTAGTATTAAAATATCCCCCAAAAAGGATGTTTCCTTCCTTGTCAATAGTTAAGGCTTTTACCTCTATCAATTCACCTACAACCCCCTTCGCCCAAAGGAAATTACCGTTGGCATCAAACTTACTGATTCCTACCGATGTGGAAATGGAAGTGAGATTAGCCGTTTTGTTTGGATTGGGGTCAAAATCGCATGTGCCAGTATATCGGGTCGCCACAAAGAGATTCCCATTGGCATCTTTTGCTGTAACGCTGAAATTTTCATCGGCTGTGCCTCCAAAGCTTTTTGCCCAGTCGCCAACTGCAATTGCTGTATTAACAGAAAGGAAAAAAATCAAAGAAAAAACTAATCTGCAGTAATTGAATGTTTTCATATTAAATCTGTTTTATTAAATTTTTAAAATGCAATTTTTATTGTTTCGTTAGTTGAACCCTGAAATTGGAAAAAGTAAATTCCTTGCTTAAAAGTTGACGAATCGATATTCATTTTTCCATTCGGAGATAACGGATAATCAGTAAGTTTTTGTCCTGAAACATTGTATATGCTCAGCGTTTTAAATTCGTTGGTATAATTTAATTCAACCGAATTTGCCCCTTTTATGACATTTATTCTTGTGGCTTTGGTGCTTTTAACTTCTGTGTAATTGCCCTGTGTAACCGAAATACTCATGCTAGCACAGGGTTCAGCAACCGTTACTACCGTTCTGCGTCCTTCCACGCCAGCAGGCAAAGGTTCGGCGGTAAGCGTATAGGTAATTTTGCCTGTTTGGTCGTCGTAAGTATTGGCAGCGGTAAGCCAACCTGGCAATTCAGTTTCGAGCCACCAGGTGTCCGGTGCCGAAAATGAAGTGATATTGAATGTTTTACTTCCCCCAGCAATCGGAGCTTCGAAAGTTGTTGCATCGGGAATTAAATAAGTATAGGTGCTTGCTAAATTGAAAAGCAACGACGTAGAACCACCGAAATAATCGTTGGCACTGAGCAATAAGCGCTTACCACTTGTGTAGTGATTATAAAACACATAAGCGTTGGATTCTCCACCGTCGGTAATACCCTGCGAAAAGGCAGAAAGCTTAATTCCAGTTTTATTAAATCCGGTTAATTCAACCAAAATAGCATCGCTAATTTCAATTGATTCGTTGGTAACTTCCAGTTCGAGCACAGGATCGTAGGTTATGAAATTTTTGAATAACATGGTATAATAACCTGGCTTAGGCTCTTTTACGCTTTCTAAACTGCAAGTGGCTTTGGCTAAAATGGTGGTATAGCCGCCAGTTTCATCAATTTTTCGTATATTAAGTTTAAAAACAGTTCCGGCAGGAGCACTCAATGCTCCTAAATTTATCCATAAACTATCCAACAGATAAGGTTGTTTTGGCTTTTCGAAATAGTTGGCTACACTTTCGATGGTTCGCTCCGGGTTGGTTCCAAAAATATAATCTCCGTTGGTAAAGGTGTAATTGTTAAATCCTTCATTCAAATCGTAATTGCAAGCGCCTAACGTGCCCCAGTCGAATACGCCATTACCACCCATAATGAAAAATGCGCCTGCAGTGGCAGTTCCCCATTTGTAGGTATTTTGATATGCACCCGAAATGGCTTTCATGCTCGGAACACCATAAAAACCAACCGGATAGCTCATAGTAGGATATACTTCGGTACTTGTTATGGTGGCTTTGTCGTTGGTTGGGTCTTCAAATGTCCATTCAAAATTTTGTGCATCCTGATTGGAATTATTTTTC
>JBILFS010000085.1:0-7284 GCA_044351455.1 Paludibacter sp.
ATTGCATTGAAGCCATGATGCAGGACGGAAAAGCATTGCAGGCAGGAACTTCGCACTTCCTCGGACAAAATTTCGCAAAAGCTTTCGATGTAACTTTTGTTGACAAGACTAACAAACAGGATTATGTTTGGGCCAGCTCATGGGGCGTTTCCACCCGTTTGATGGGTGCATTGATTATGACCCATTCGGATGACAATGGTTTGGTACTTCCTCCGAAACTTGCACCATTTCAGGTTGTGATTGTTCCCATTTATAAAAATGATGAACAATTGAACGCCATCACTGAAAAAGTGAATGAAATCATCCTGAAACTGAAAGAAAAAGGCATCAGTGTGAAATATGACAACAACGACAACAAGAAACCGGGATGGAAATTTGCGGAATATGAATTAAAAGGTGTTCCGGTTCGTTTGGCCATGGGTGCCAGGGATCTTGAAAATGGTACAGTTGAAGTTGCCCGCAGAGACACATTAACCAAAGAAACAATTTCATTGGAGAATATTGAGCTTTACATTGCTGATTTAATGGTAAAAATTCAACAAAACATATACGACAAAGCTATCATTCACAGAGCAAGTGTGACGAGAGAAGTCAATAGTTATGAGGAATTTAAAACAGAAATCGAGAAAGGCGGATTCCTGTTATGTCACTGGGATGGAACATCAGAAACAGAGGAAAAAATCAAGAATGATACCAAGGCTACCATTCGCTGTATACCGATAGAAGAAAATCCTGAATCGGGCGTTTGTATCGTTACCGGCAAACCTTCAGCGCAAAGAGTTGTATTTGCCAGAGCGTATTAATAAGCCGTCAACAAATCAATTAAGAATTTAATCAGTCAATCAAAGATCCGGGAGATCCTTTCCACGAGCAACCAAGGCAGTAAAGGACTTCCGGATTATATCCTTCCAGAGATTGATCGGGATAAATTGGAACAACCTCATTCTTTTCATTGACAGTCACAACAATTGAATCACCGGCTGCATTTTTAATTCTGAAACGATGTATTTTACATTGAGGGCATAATTTCTTCTTCATCGTCAGCAGTATTTGTATTCAATTCAATATCTTCCGAAAACTCTTCTTCTTCCGGAATATAGGTAATATTCGCGGTTGTATCAGTCATTCTTTCATTTTCAACCCGGATAATTCTTCCCGGATATAAATTTACCCAGTTCAGGTTATGGGTTGCCATGATTACAGTAGTACCCGAAAGCCGGATGCTGTAAAGCAATTCAATCAATTCCCTGCCTGTTTCAGGATCGAGGTGACCCGTTGGTTCATCGGCAATGATGATATCAGGCACATTGAGCAAAGCTCTGGCAATGGCAATACGTTGTTGTTCGCCACCAGATAACTGATGTGGACGTTTATTACCCTTGTTTTTCATCCCAACCTGCGAAAGTACCTCATGGATTTGCTCATCAATGGCTTCCTGTTCCTTCCAGCCTGTTGCTCTGAGAACAAACTCAAGATTGGCATTCACAGAACGATCGTTAAGCAATTGAAAATCCTGAAAAACAATGCCAATCTTACGTCTGAGATAAGGAACATTATTGTTTTTCATATTGATAATATCATGGCCCAGCACCTCAGCATCACCTTCAACAATGGGCACTTCCCTGTATAAAGATTTAAGAAATGTACTTTTGCCACTTCCAACTTTACCCAACAAATATATAAATTCACCGGTAACAACCCGCAAATTTACATCTTTCAGAACAAGTTGTTCCTGTTGATAAATATTGACATGTTTATATTGAACCAGAATCTGATTTTCCATGAATATAAATTATTGATGTCTTTTCTTTAGTTCTTTACCCAAATCATCGAGTGAGTAACCCTTTGACGTTAATAAAACAATCAGGTGATACATGAGATCTGATGCCTCCTCAATAAACTTCTCGTCAGTACCATTGGTTGCTTCAATAACCGTCTCCACAGCCTCCTCACCTACTTTTTGGGCCATTCTGTTAACACCCTTCTGAAACAATTTGGTAGTATAGGAACCTTCAGGCATTTCCTGAAAACGTTTCTGAATAAACTCCTGTAAATAATTCAGGAAAAAGAAATCACCCTCATTGGATTCATTCCAGCAGGTATCAGCACCAGTATGGCAAACCGGACCTACAGGTTTCACTTTAATCAAAAGCGTATCTTCATCACAATCCTGCAGAATATCAACAACATTCAGGAAATTACCACTCTCCTCTCCTTTTGTCCACAAACGGTTTTTGGTACGACTAAAAAACGTCACTTTTCCCGTTTCACAGGTTTTTTGGTACGCTTCTTCATTCATAAAACCAAGCATCAATACTTTTGAAGTAGCGACATCCTGAATAACTGCAGGCACAAGACCATTCAGTTTTTTAAAGTCAATATTCATCTGTTTATAATTTACTATTTTAGTTGTCAGATGGAACTTACCATGTTAAAATAATTCAAATTTTTATATCAAATTGATATTCAGAGCAGCACATTCCTTTCTCATTTCATCCGGCCAGATACTTGCCTGAATTTCACCAATATGCGCTTTTCTCAAATAGAACATACACAATCTGGACTGTCCGATTCCACCTCCGATTGACAAAGGCAAATTACCTTCAACCAATCTCTTATGAAAATAAAGATTTAGTCTGTCGCTTTCACCTTCAATTTCAAGCTGGCGAAGCAAAGCTTCTTTATCAACCCTGATACCCATGGAAGAAACTTCAAAAGGAAGTTCCAAAACAGAATTCCATAGCAGGATATCACCATTCAAACCGGGAAGACCTTTTTCGCCGGGGGTAGTCCAGTCGTCATAATCAGGAGCACGACCATCATGTTTCTCACCATCACCCAGTTTTGAACCAATGCCGATAATGAAAACAGCACCATATTTTTTAGTCACTTCATATTCTCTTTCTTTCGGAGTCTTATCCGGATATAATCTGCGAAGTTCTTCTGAATGAATGAATTCAATCTTTTCGGGCAATATTGGCTGAATCTGTGGAAAAGTTTCATATACCAGATATTCAGTTCTCAAAAATGAAGCATATATTTTTTTAACAACATATTTCAGAAAATCAACATTTCTTTCTTCTTCTGACATCACTCTTTCCCAATCCCACTGATCCACATAAAGGGAGTGCAAATTACCCAATTCTTCATCCGCCCTGATGGCATTCATATCGGTATAAAGGCCATATCCCTGTTCGATATTATAATCGCCCAATGTCAATCTTTTCCACTTTGCCAGAGAATGAACAACCTCAGCACGCACATCACCAAAGTCTTTAATCGGAAAACTTACAGCCCTTTCAGTTCCATTCAAATCATCGTTTATACCTGTACCTTTTAAAACAAATAATGGTGCAGTAACACGGCGTAATCTTAATTCAGATGAAAGATTGGCCTGAAAGAAATCCTTGATTTTGGTAATACCCAGTTCAGTTTGCTGAAGATTGAGTAAAGGCTTGTAATTAACCGGTTTAAATAAATAACTCATAAATGTGTGTTTTTAATTTCAATTGAATGCAAAGATAATCAAATTGTAAGAATTATCTTCCTTTTTATTGACTAAAGCAAGAAAAATCAACAAAAAAAAACTGAATTAATGGCTTCATCAGCACAAATAATTCAGCTTTGTAAAAATGTTGTTCGGCTTTATCTTATCTTTTCATAAACTACAAAAGAATAGGGACATTCATTCTTTTCATCAGCCGGATAATCCTCGCGGGAAATTAATTTCCACTGAGAAAAATCGATTTCAGGGAAATAAGTATCTGCTTTGAACTCACCGTGGACCCATGTAATGTACATATTATCAGCTAAATTCATAAACTGATTGTAAACCACTGAGCCGCCGATAATGAATATCTCCTCAACATTGGAACAAAGTTCAAGGGCATCATCAACGGATACTGCCTCAAAATAACCTTCAACAACACCTTCTGATAAGAAGGAAGTAAGTACAATATTTTTTCTGTCGGGAAGCGGGCCAGCAGGTAAACTCTCAAATGTTCGTTTGCCCATCAATACAGCATGTCCGGAAGTAAGTTTTTTGAAATGTTTCAGATCAGCAGAAATTTTCCAGGGTAATTTTTTCTTATAACCAATCGCATAATCATCTGCAACAGCAGCAATAATAGAAATTTTTGACATGATAACAAGATTTTTTTAATATTTTTCTGAAATGTTTTTCCATTGATTTCACATCAACAGCCCACAAAAATACAAAAAAAATACACATTCCGACTATGAATGTGTAATTTTTTATCAAACAGCCACAGCTCCTTTGATATGGGGATGGGGATCGTAATCCACCAATTCAAAATCTTCAAACCTGAAACCGAAAATATCTTTTACATCAGGATTGATATTCATTTTAGGTAATGATCGGGGTTCCCTGCTTAGTTGTAGTTTAACTTGTTCAAAATGATTTGTATAGATATGTGCATCACCCAGGGTATGTACGAAATCGCCGGCCTTTAAACCGGTCACCTGTGCCATCATCTGCAACAAAAGGGCATAAGAAGCTATATTGAAGGGAACTCCGAGGAAAATATCGGCACTTCTCTGATATAATTGCAAACTTAGTTTTCCATCAGCCACATAAAACTGAAAGAAAGCATGACAGGGGGGTAAATTCATATTGGGGATGTCGGCCACATTCCAGGCACTTACAATAATTCGTCGTGAATCGGGATTATTTTTTATTGTATTGACAACTTCTGAAATCTGATCAATGTGTCCGCCTTTATAATCAGGCCATGAACGCCACTGATACCCATAAATATGTCCCAAATCACCATTCTCATCTGCCCATTCGTTCCAAATCCTGACTCCGTTTTCCTGTAAATACTTCACATTGGTATCACCCTGAAGGAACCAGAGCAATTCGTGTATGATGGATTTTAAGTGTAATTTTTTAGTAGTCAGACACGGAAATCCTTCCGATAAATCAAAACGCATTTGATGTCCGAATACAGAAACAGTTCCGGTACCTGTTCTGTCTTCCTTTTTAACTCCTTCGTCCAAAACTCTTTGAAGTAAATCAAGATATTGTTTCATACGTATAAAATATCTAATTATTTGTAATTCATTTTCACTACTTTAAACTCGGTTCGTCTGTTGATTTGATTTACAGCAACTTGTTGTTCGGGCGTTAAAGTCAATATGAATGTTTCATTTAACACCTGACCAGCAGGGATGTATGCATAAAGCGCATTCAGGTTTTCATCCGCAACGACCGGATTTTCTTCACCATAACCCTTAGAAATGAGTCTGTCGGCCGAAATTCCGGCATTTATGAGGTAATCAACCACCGATTGTGCCCTTTTCTGAGACAAAATTTTATTGGCTTCATTATTTCCGATGAAGTCGGTATGGGCACTCAATTCCATCACAATGGCGGGGTTGTCAACCAAAATTTTCAATAATTCCTGCAATCCGGCTTCCGACTCAGAAGTCAGATCCCATTTCGCAAATTCATAAAAAATATTTTTCATCTGAACTGGTCGGAAAACTGCAGGCAATACAAAATCTATATTGAAAGTCTTGCTGCCCTTAACGCCTGCAGATGAAACCGATGCAGATTTATTGAGGAATCCTCTGGCAACACCCAGCATGACACAATCCATGTCCTTTTCAATCTTAATCTTATAGGTACCATCCTTTCTGGAAGTTACCCTTGTATTTAAGCCGGTATTACTAACCAGACGAATGGTTGCATCGGGAATAGGATTATTCTTATCATCCATAATTTTTCCTTCAACAAGAACTTCCATTTCCGGAAGTACAAACGACCAAATGGCATCAAATCCTTTGGTCTGACCTCTGTTTGATGAAAAATATCCGGATTCTTTTTTAGCGTCAAAACAAATCCCGAAATCATCATAATTCGAATTCATTGGAATTCCCATATTGGTAACTTTCCATTGATTTTCGGGCAGTACTTCAGCTTTGAACAAATCAAGACCACCAAGTCCGGGTAAACCATCAGAAGAAAAATAGAGTTCACCATTCATTCTGACATAAGGAAACATTTCATCCCCGGGTGTATTAATCTGCGGACCCATGTTTTCTACGAACTTACATTCATTACCGCTGATTTTTCCTTTCCATATATCCTTTCCTCCGAAACCACCCGGAGCATCCGATACAAAATAAATGGTTTCTCCATCCATACCAATGGCAGGATGCGCAACAGATATGGATGTATCTTTGAAAAAGGTGATTTTCCGGGGTTCCGACCATTCACCACCTGCTCTTGAACTGGTATAAATCTCTACACTTGCATCAGATTCGGCTTTTTGTGATGCTTTGGTAATGTACATTTTTCTACCATCAGGAGTAAAAGCACTTGCTCCTATATCAGATCCCTTCACCATTTCCTGTGAAAAAACGGGTTCGGGCTTACTCCACTTTCCTGTTAAATCCCTTTTGATGAAAAACAATTGCGCATTAGGCTGATTACTTACATAATTTACATCCGGATCTTTTTTGGCCAAAGATTTTGTTGATGAAAAATACAAGGTCTCTGAATCATATCCCTGAAAAGCAGGAGAAAACACATAAGCATTCCGGGTATAAAACAAAGGATCTCTTTTTACAACATGACGTGTTGGTTCAGCTTTCCACCGGGGAACATTGTCAATGGCCTCCAAACCGTTCTTTGCAAGGATGCCGATGCTATCTTTGTCGATAACAAGTTTATAATATTTGCCTGCTTCGGAATATTTTCCATTCCTGTGTAGCGCCCTGGCATATCTCACATACACGGTACTATCCTGATACTTCGAACGAATAGCCCTTTGATACATGGACTCAGCCTGCGACTGATTCAGTTTGGAATAACACTCTCCCATCCTGAAAGCAACCCTGGCTTTTGTTTGAGTTTCTTTGTAAGGAATTTTATCGTATACTTTCCTGTAAATGCTTAAAGCCGGAGCAAATTCCCCGGCTTCAAATTTTTTGTCTGCTGTAGTCAAACGACTTTTTGCTCCACAGGATGATAAAAACATCAAAAGAACAAAAAAACAGCATTGATAAATCAGTTTTTTAAGCATTACAGATTATTAAATTCGGGGATATCGAATTCCCTGAAATTAAATTAATTCGTGAATAACAAGTCCGGACCTGAGTTTTGGCTCAAACCACGTCGTTTTGGGAGGCATAATATTTCCCGAATCAGCAATATCAATCAACTGCTTCATCGAAACGGCATACAAAGCCAGAGCCACCTTCATTTCACCACTATCCACACGATTTTTCAATTCACTCAATCCACGGATACCACCTACA
>JBILFS010000086.1:0-7245 GCA_044351455.1 Paludibacter sp.
TTTGCAGTTGCAGCAGCCAACCTGAAAAGATTAAGTGCTGATTACGAACGCATTAAAAAACTTTATACAGAAAAAGCATCATCAGAAAAAGAATTTTATCAGGCTGAAGCAGAATACAAAGCCACTATAGCCGGTTATCATGGATTGAAGTTGAAATTAGAATCCATTGGTCTGTTGCCGGTGAACATCGAAAAAGGCAACATCTACCCATCCTGGCATTTAAGATCCCCGATAAACGGCACAATATCCGGTCTGGATGCCAGCATCGGAGTTCACGTAGAAGCACAAACCGAACTGCTCGAAATCATCAATCCGGACTTACTACAATTAAAACTCGCGATATTCCCCAAAGACATATCCAACATCAAAACCGGTCAGGACGTACGAATAAAAGTCGGCGGATCCAATGAAACGCTTTACGGAAAAATAAATTCGGTTGGCATATCCATCGATGAAACAACCAAATCGATTACCTGTTTTGCATCCTTACCAAACAATAAAATGGTCAACCCGATAGCCAATACCTATGCAGAAGCCACCATCATCACCCGCAGCGATACCATTTCAGCCCTGCCCGAAAGCGCTTTTATCAAATCAGAAAGCCGTTATTTCCTCCTGATACTAAACAAAGAAAACGAACAACACTATGAATTCACCAAACAGGAAATAAAACCCGGCAGAACCGGCAACGGATACATAGAAATCCCGTCATTAAGCATTAACGGAAAAATCTTAATCCGTGGGGGACAAAATTTATGATTGTTGTTTACATCCTGATTGGGCTGTTTTTAGTTGTGGGAATAGCTGTAACTATCCTGATAATAATTGTTAGTCTGAATAATGGCAAACAACAAAGGATTGAGCAGGAATTGCTGGAAAAGGAGTTTATTGAGAAACATGGACGAGAAATGTATGAGAAGTTTATAAAAACAGAAAAGTAAACTGAAGAAAATATTCCGCTAATTTTGTCCATGGGATGAAATAACACAATTTTTAATCAAATAAATATAAACCAAATGAAAACTGAAGAAATTAATCAATTGTTTACCAAATTTGAAGAAGCAGCTTCCGAATTAGAAGCTGTAGAATGCTGGAGCGCACGTGAATTGCAAATTTTATCAGGCTACAGTAAATGGGAAAACTTTGAAAAAGTAATCCAAAAAGCGAAAGATGCATGTCAAAATGCAGGTGAAGAAATTGCTTATCATTTTCCTGACGTCAGGAAAACGATACCTATGCCAAAAGGTGCTGAAAAAGAGTTAGATGACATACTCCTGACACGCTATGCCTGCTATTTAATTGCACAAAATGGCGATAGCTGATTTTCTTCCAACTATAAGCATTAAAGCCAAAGACTTAGCCGCCGAAATGACAGGACTGAACGTGCAAAACAAAAACCTGACAGGGCAAACAAATATTGAGAATGAACATGTGGACAATAACTTAGCTGTTAGAAACATGTTAACACAACGGGGAATCGTACCCGAAAATCTACCGCCAGCAGAAGATGTAAAAAAGCTGCAACGGAAATTGGAAACGGAAGAGAAAAGACTGATGAAGAGCAAAAAGAGGATAAATTAAATTTGGCCGTAATGTCATTTGAAAAATTCAATGAGATCACCTGGCTCACCTCATTCAACCGCAAATCCCTCTCAATCAAACGATCAAGAGGGATTTGAAGTACCCGAAGCGGGACTTGAACCCGCACAGCCGTGAAGCCAAAGGATTTTAAGTCCTTCGTGTCTACCATTCCACCATCCGGGCAGGAATGAATCCTGTAGAGAGAGCGAAAAACGGGACTCGAACCCGCGACCCTAACCTTGGCAAGGTTATGCTCTACCAACTGAGCTATTTTCGCATTTTGAAATATTCTGCTATTTTCGCAAAACATAAAAACATCACTTCCACGTCCTGAAAGCGGGTGCAAATATAGATATTTTTTTTTATTTGCTGAAATTTTTTGTAAAAAAAAGCGGGAAAAATCACTTAAATTTTCTTTCCCGCCTTTCTTAATGCCTTTATTCGTTATACCAAACTAACAAATAATTCTCCTTCAACTTCGTTGAAGCTAATTTTACCTTCGCGGGCTAACCAACCAAAAGCCATGTTGAGGTCTTTTTCGTTTAATTTGGTTGCCTTCTTAACGGCTTTAACATTCAGTTCGCCGTTTTCCAATGCCTGCCAGATAAGACCGGCATTGTTTCCAATAGTTTCTGTGTTCATAATTTTTTGATTGTTTAAGTTTATATCTTAACAATTTCGTTGCAAAGATACGTAAATATGTTGTAAAACACAAATAATCAGCACAAAACAAAACTATTACAATTTTATATGCTATTAAACATATATTTCGTCGATCTGAACTTTGTAACGCTGCATCACTATCGCACGCTTCAGCTTCAATGTATTGGTCAGTTCTCCCGATTGGATGCTGAAGGGTTTTGATATCATCACAAATTTCTTAACGAGTTCGTGAGGAGCCATTCCGGCCTGCATGACTTTGATTCGTTCTTCTATCAATGCATAAATCTTAGGATTTGCCAACAGCTCATCGTGACTACTGTATGCGATGTTATTCTTCTTCGCATATTCCTCCACATGTGGCATCGATGGCGCAATAATCGCTGTCACATAGGGTTTTTCATCTCCTACTGCAGCCGCCTGCTCTATGTAATTATCCAATACCAGCCGGGTTTCAATTTCCTGCGGAGCTATATATTTTCCATAGGATGTTTTAAATAAGTCTTTGATTCTGTCGGTCAGGATGATAGCATCGTTCCGGATATAACCGGCATCGCCTGTTTTGAAGAATCCATCTTCCGTAAATACTTCTGCCGTAGCTTTCGGATTGTTGTAATATCCGTGAAAGATGGTTTTTCCCTTAAGTTCAATTTCATTGTTTTCACCTATTCTTACCTGCAAATCGGGAATAATCTTTCCAACTGTACCGAACTCATAATGCTCATAATCAAAGAAACTTACCGAGGCCGTACTCTCTGTCAATCCGTAACCATACACAATGGGCACTCCCATGCTGCGCATGAAGATGTTGATGTCGTCGGATAGTTTCGCCCCTGCAACGGGAAATAACTGCGCATTTTCAATTCCAACCGCTTTCTTAACTTTTGAATAGATGAGTTTATCAGCAATATTGTACTTGATTTTAAGTGATAAGGATGGCGTTTTTCCCATCCTCAGTGTATCAATATTGTATTTTTTCCCTGTTGCAAGCGCCCAGGTAACGATGCCCTGCTTAAAAGGTGTCATTTTGCTGATATTATCCTGCACCGCTGCATAAACCTTCTCCCAAAAACGGGGAACTGCACACATGAGTGTTGGTCGTACATGCTTGAGCGTTTCATTAACTTCTATTGGTCTGAAATTGACATAGACTGTCACACCAACCGACATACACAAATAACACCACATACGCTCAAATACATGCGTCAATGGCAGGAATGCGATGGAGGTATCCTTGTCGCTCATCGTAGGAATTCTCAGCTTATGAATTCTTACGGCTTCCAGCAAATTCGAATGCTTCAGCATTACTCCCTTGGGGTTTCCGGTCGTTCCTGATGTATACAGAATGCAGGCTAAATCATCCTCGGTTGCTTTATCTCTTCTTTTTGATATTTCAAAATGCAGACTCGATTTTTCGCCATGCAATATAAAATCTTTGTAATAAAGGGATGGTACATTGTCGCGAAACTGAACCTCATCTTCTAAAACAATGATTTTCTTCAGAATACCTGTTTCAGCAAATACCTCGCAGGCAACATCATATTGTACCTGATCACCTACTACCAGAATTTCAATGGTCGCATCACTTACAATAAATGAAATCTGACTGGCAGTGGAGGTGGCATACATAGGCACCACAACAGCTCTGTTTGAAAAAAGGGCATAATCAATTAAGAGATTCTCTGCCATATTTCCGGAGAACTGACCAATTCTGTCGCCCGGTTTCACGCCAATTTCATAAAAAGCCCTGGCCAGACTATCGGTATTTTTACTAAATGCATTCCAACTGATTTCGTTCCAGTTGTCGGTGGTGTTTTTTCGGTGCAGCAAGGCAATACGATCACCGTACTTCTTTGCCTGATGGGTGATCAGTTCTGCAAAATGAAAGTTTTCCATGTGAATTTTAATTTAATTGGTACTTTGCAAAGATAATTATTTTATTCAATTTACAAAGTTTCTTCCGTAGCGTTCACATTCTCAAGGCGTTTTAACAAGTCAGGATTCTGATGAATCTCCTGATATGCCTTCAATGATGCTTGTTGATGTGCTTCTTTTTTACTGCTACCGGTAGCTTCGCAAGAAATTAAATTTTGAATATCAAGTCGCACGTGAAAAATATGATTATTATGATCCTGTTGCGTTTCATTCAACAAAATGAAATCATATTTAAAATGATATTTCTGGCAAAGTTCAATGATGCGGGATTTATAATTGGTTTCGTCGACAACAATTTTCTCGAGGTCGACAAAAGTTTTGAAAAGTCTTTTTTCAACAAATCTTTTGCACTTTTTGTAGCCGTAATCCAGATAAATGGCCCCGATGAGTGCCTCAAAAGCATTTCCATAGATATTGCCATTCACTGTATGGGTCATACTGCGGGATTTCTGGACAAGTTTATCCAGGCCAATCTCGAGAGCCAGTTGATTTAAAAACTCTCGCTTGACAATTTTTGAACGGGTATTCGTCAGAAAGCCTTCCCGTTGTTTTTCGAAACGGTTAAACAAAATATCGGTTACCACTGAATTTAAAACCGCATCACCGAGAAACTCCAGTCTTTCGTTGCTGAGCGCATGACCGTTGCGTGTAGGAGGTGCCATGGAACGATGGCGAACAGCCAGTTGGTACAAGGCAATCTTATCAGGATAGAATCCCAATATTCTGTAAAATTGCAAATAAGGCTCTTTTCGTAATTTCGATAAGAGCCTTACTTGTCTGATTATGCGTTTATACACTTTATTTTACGTACTTTTTAACAATCAAACTTGCATTATGTCCACCGAATCCAAAAGTATTGGAGAGGGCAGCATTCACTACACGTTTTTGAGCTTTATTAAAGGTAAAATTCAGTTTATAATCTATATCCGGGTCTTCATCACCATCAACATGGTTAATGGTAGGAGGAACAATATCATTCACTACCGACAACACAGCCACAATTGCTTCAGCAGCACCTGCGCCACCAAGTAAATGCCCTGTCATCGATTTTGTCGAACTGATATTCAGTTTATAAGCATGCTCTCCAAAAACTTCCTTGATAGCTTTAGCCTCTGAAACATCTCCAACCGGTGTTGCAGTGCCATGTACATTGATATAATCAATATCTTCCGGCTTCATTCCAGCATCTTTCAATGCTCTTGCCATTACTAATTTTGCACCCAATCCATCAGGATGAGTCGCTGTTAAATGATAAGCATCAGCAGATAAACCGCCACCAACAACTTCACAAAGGATATTAGCACCACGGGCAATCGCATGTTCCAGTTCTTCAAAAACCAACGCACAACCACCTTCACCCATCACAAAACCATCGCGACTGGCACTGAAAGGACGGGAAGCCGTTTCAGGACTGTCATTTCTGGTCGACAGGGCAGTCAGTGCATTAAAACCACCAACAGCACCACGGGTAATGGCTGCTTCAGCACCACCACAAATGATGATATTCGCCTTATTTAATCTGATTAAGTTAAATGCGTCGATCAACGCATTGGTGGATGAAGCACAGGCAGATGCCGTTGAATAATTCGGACCTCTGAAACCGTAAATAATGGAAATATTTCCTGCTGCAATATCCGATATCATCTTGGGGATGAAAAAAGGATTGAACTTAGGACCATTTTCCAAATGCTGATAATAATAACCAATTTCCTGCTCGAAAGTATCAATTCCACCAATACCGGCGGAAAATACAACTCCAACTTCATCTTTATCGATTTTCTCCAGGTCCATACCACTATGTTCAATAGCTTCCTTGGCGGAAACAATGGCATATTGAGCATACAGGTCTAATTTGCGAACTTCTTTTCTATCGAAATGCTGTGTAGAATCGTAACCTTTTACTTCACAGGCAAACTTTGTTTTGAATAACGACGTATCGAAACGCGTAATAGGTCCTGCACCACTTCTCCCATTGATAATACTATCCCAGAATTCCGGAATAGTATTACCAAGAGGAGTAACTGCACCGAGCCCTGTTACTACAACTCTTTTTAATTCCATAATTGAATTAGGGAATAATTATTATAAAGCTTCGATATAGGAAATAGCGTCGCCTACAGTAGAGATTTTCTCTGCCTGATCTTCAGGAATAGTAATTCCGAATTCTTTTTCGAATTCCATGATCAGTTCAACAGTATCCAGTGAATCGGCACCGAGATCATTAGTGAAACTTGCTGTTGGTACTACTTCTGCTTCGTCAACGCCTAATTTTTCTACGATGATCGCTTTTACTTTAGCTGCAACTTCTGACATAATTTTAGTTTTTTAAGTTGATAAATAAAATTTGTTTGTTATTTTTGCGGTGCAAAGTAAAGTAAAATTCCCGAAACATTTTCAATATTGTTGAAAAAAAATTACTTTTTTGCACAATTTTATAATTTTTGAGCAATATTTTTCATAAAATGATACAAAAAATAGCCATTTTTGCCTCCGGTTCAGGATCGAACGCCGAAAATATTATCCGATATTTTGAAAATAATCCGAACTTTGAATTTCCGGTCATCTTATCAAACAAAGAAGATGCATTCATCCATGAAAGAGCAAAAAAATTAGGCATAAAATCCTTTACTTTTTCAAAAAAAGAGTTTGATGAGGGCGCAAAGATAGTCAATTTTTTGGCAGATTATCAGATTAATTTCATAATACTTGCCGGATTTCTTTTAAAGGTATCACTTCCACTGCTCCGGACATACCCGGAAAGAATCATCAATATTCATCCTGCATTATTGCCAAAATACGGCGGTAAAGGCATGTACGGGCATTTTGTACATGAAGCTGTGGTAGCTTCCGGAGAAAAAGAATCGGGTATTACCATTCATTATGTGAATGAGAATTACGATGAAGGGAATGTCATTTTTCAGGCTAAATGCCGGGTCGAATCTGATGATACGCCCGACATGGTTGCTGCCAAAGTGCATGAACTTGAATATAAGCACTTTCCAGAAGTAATTGCTAAGCTTTTATCCTGATTACCAGGGTATATAATCTGTAGTTCTGTAATCAACAGGA
>JBILFS010000087.1:0-7213 GCA_044351455.1 Paludibacter sp.
TCCGGCAAAATCCAGCCAACAGGAGCGATTCGAAATACCTTCATGATGGGCGAAACCTGCACAACCTGTTGCACAATTGCATTTAATTCTTCCATAAATTCTTTGTAAAATATATTTAGTTTATTTGTAATCAGTCAATTATGTTAAAATCACGCATAATACTTTTCATATGCAAAGATATTAAATTTATGGAAATAAACGAATTGGGAGTTGAAAATTGTTTAATCCTTAGTTTACTTTAATAAATTGTAAGTTCCAGCTATTATTTACTTCACCCTTACAAAATACCGAAAGCTCAGAATCATCACTATTTGAGAAAACATAATTGGCACTCACATAATAAGCATTGGTCTGTTGATCCGGTTGAAGAAGTGTAATGTAAGGTATCTTTTTAATTAATGAATAGTCATTGTCTTCTACCTGATAAATGCCTGTGGTTGAAGTGTTTGAAGAATAGGATTCCAACTGAATTGCCCACAGATTTTTATTGCTGTGATACAGATGTTGTAAACCGTAATAGCTTGTACTTCCGAGATTTATTTTCCCAATCTCATTGATATTATTGTTAAATGAATCTGAGGAACCTGTCGAACTTGAAGTTCTGTAGATATACAGATTACGGGCAAATACATACTCTCCGGTTTCTGACATCCAGAAATTTGACAAAGTCATATGAGAATAACTTTTTTTACTTTTGGTTGCAATGCTATAAGCGTAAAATCCACTGGGTGATGAAGCACCGCGTGTGGCAATGAGATAGGGCTGGTTCGGAACTTTTTTAACAGTTGAAGCACCATCTAAACTTGTGTTATCTTTTGGATCGTCGTACAAACTTCCATTTGATGTGTTTATCCAGTGTAATGCTGAAAAACTACCTCCTTTTTGAGTAAAGGCAAACCAATCATTTTCAGCCCAGGCTATATCATTTACAGAATAGTTCAGCGTGTATAATGCCGTCACTGTGTTGTTAGTCAGGTTTACTGCACTTAAAAAACCATTATGACCAACAGCTGCAGTTTTCCAGTCTTCAGAGATTGCCAAACAGGTTGGTGCTTTACTCAAAAGAATTTCATTCAGAACGGTTCTGTTTTTCACATCAAATATTATAAGTTTATTTGGTAAACTGGTTACATAATATATTGTATTTGTGTTTTTATTGAAATATGCATCAACTACACTTCCATCAATTAATTTTACATCTTTATTGCTTCCGGGTGCGGTTGCTGTCACTGTTATTAAATAATTTTGTTTATTGATGTCATTGGTTTTCAGTTTTATAACGGCACTGTTCTGTCCTGGTTCAAGTTTACTTCTGTCGCAGGTCAGGGTTACGTTATTATAAATTGTATTCTGCTTATAAACCCCTTTATCAGGCGTAATTTTTAACCATACCGGAATATCCTCAAAACTCCAAATCAGATTTCCATAACCATTATTGTTGAAACTAAGTGTTTTTGTTATTTCTGTATTAGCAAAAGTAATTGTGGTGGTATTGATATTCAGATTAGGACGTCTTGGTTGAATGGACACCTCAATTGATTTTGTCAGATTTGATTTGTCATTTGAATTCAGAACAATAGTGCCTGAAAGCGTATTTGAACTTAAATCATCCGTGGAAATTTTTAAGGGAATGCTGTATGCTGTGTATGGTTTGATAAACATGCCATCGAATTTAATTCTGGCTGTATCTAATTCTAACCAGTCGGGCATGCTGTTAATTCCCCAAACTAAAACACCTTCACCATTGTTGTGAATGTTGAGCGTAAGGTTACCCTCAAAATCATAAGAGAGTGCTGGCGAATTCATGATGGTTAATTTCGGATTTCCTTCAGTGATGTAAGAAACCGGTACTTTAAAAATGGTATTAATAGCTTTAATTGTTAAAAAATCGGTGTAAATACCGGGCTTGCTGAAGTCAGGATTCTCGGTGACAGTGCAGTCAAAGATAGCGATACTATCCGCCAACTGACCCTTTAAAGAACTGAAATTTATCCAATCGGGTTTTGAGGTTATTTCAAATGAAGCATCTTTCAAATATGGGATTTTAATTGCCAGGTTATTGTTTTCCCAGCCCGGCGATACCACAATATTGGATAAACCCATCGGAAAAGTGATGGGATTTTGATTCTTAAGCAGAAAATCATTTGAACATCCTGTTAGCAGGAATATCGTTATGATAATTAAAATATTGTTGATGTAGCGTTTCATAATCGTTTAATTAAATTGGTAACGTAAAACAATTCCGTAATTAATTTCTGAAAGGTTAAAGGGATTACTTAATTTCTGATTTTTTGCAACTGTATGACTTTTGTAACTCCTTGTTTCATAGCTGATTCTGTTTAATAAACTCCACATAAAACTTCCGCCCAAACCCAAAGAGAAATCTTTATTAAGCTTATAGTCAATCGATAGTCCGATTTTTGCTCCAAAAGAATAACCTGTTAGCAATGAATTGGTGGTGATTTCAGAATATTCATCATTGATCATGCCTGGTGTATTTGTTTCACTTTCCATGCGGTAATTTAATACTCCTGTTGATATTGTCTCACGTATTTTAAATAAGGATTTAGAATCGGGATTTTGCTGAAAAATTACTGATGGTCCCAGATAATTCGAATATTGACGGTTAACATCGGTATATGATATGAAATTATAAGGTGTGGATAGTTCTCCCATCAGGGTTTGGGATGAATGTGAAGTTGTCAGATTATAATCTATTCCCAGACCAAAATTATCATTCATCATCCCATGTATCTGTGTATTAAGATTTATACCTGATTTTAATTGCTCATAGTTTTCAAATTGTGAGCCATTCATATTGTCAAAAAGCCAGGGCTTATATGATTTTCCTGCATTAAATCCAATGTTCCACTTCGTGGTTTCGTTTTTAGAGGTTTTAGGTTTATCAGACTTCGATTGATTCTTCTTCATCACAGAATATTCACTTACCAGTGACATTTTGATCTTTTTTCCGGAAATTGAACCGTCTTCTTGTTTGATTTCATACAGGATGTCATATATGTTTACCGACAATATCCTGCAATGTATGGTGTCTTTGTCGGTAGTGATGATTTTGTCCTGTGCGTTAATGTTAAAGAGAAGTAACAGAAAAACTGATAGCAAGGTGATTTGTTTCATATTTTCTTAATGTTTGATTATTGAAGACATATTTAAAGTACCCGGTTTAATATAATACAAAAATAGTGTTATTTATTTAAATGAAAAAAGAACAAATGAAATTTAATGAAAATTAAATGATTGATTTTGTTATATTTTGTTACAATTGATTTTATATGTTAATTCCCTTTTCCTTATTCCATTTTTAATTTGTATTTTTGTAGGTCAAAAACAAAAAATCATAACATGGAGTGTAGCGTTATCACGCTTGAAAATGGTGTCAGAATTATCCACAGAGATGTGCAAATGCCTGTGGTTTATTGCGGAATGGTGATAGATGCTGGTTCCAGGGATGAGAAGTCTGACGAACAGGGTCTGGCTCATTTTGCAGAACATATGCTTTTCAAGGGTACGCAGAAGAGACGTTCGGGACATATCATCAACCGGCTCGAAAATGTGGGTGGTGAACTGAATGCTTACACGTCCAAAGAAGAAACGGTTGTTTATGCTGCTGTGCTGGAAGAACATTTGGATAAGGCGGTCGACCTGATCGGGGATATTGTTTTTAATTCAACTTTTCCGGAAAAGGAGTTCGAAAAGGAAAGGATTATCATTCTGGATGAAATTCAATCGTATAATGACAGTCCTTCGGAATTGATTTATGATGATTTTGAGGAAATATTATTTCATGGGCATAGTCTGGGAAAGAATATCCTGGGTACTCCTGAATTGCTTGGTGATTACCATGTTGATCATCTTAAAAATTTTGTAAACTGTAATTACCGACCTGAAAGAATGGTCTTTTTTGTGCTTGGTAAAGCGTCGGAAGCACAACTGAAGAGATGGGGCGAGAAGTTTTTTCAGTCTAAATCTGATGTTCAGTTTGTTGAATCCAGGATTAAGCCTGATTTGCATCTTCCTGTTGTAAAAGAAGTGCAAAAGGATACACATCAGGTGCATTTTATGCTGGGTAACCGGACTTTCGATTTGTATCATCCAGATAAAACGGCCATGTTTCTGTTGAATAATATTCTGGGTGGACCGGGCATGAATAGTTTGCTGAATTTATCTTTGAGGGAAAAAAACGGATTGGTTTACAATGTGGATTCTGTTTATCAGCCTTTGATTGATACGGGCATGTGGACGGTCTATTTTGGCTGCGATCCGGAAAATTTCAATCGTTGTAAGAAATTGGTTTTCAATGAACTGAGAAATCTGAGAGAGCATAAACTTTCGGATGTTGCTTTGAAAAAATATAAAATGCAATTGCTGGGACAAACTGCCATTGCTTCTGAAAATAAAGAAAATTTGTCGATTAGTCTGGGTAAGAGTTTGTTAAGATATGGCAAAGTGGAAACTCATCAGTATTTCCGGGAGAGAATCATGGAGATCACGCCTGAAAAAATCAGAGAGATTGCTGCAATAGTATTTAATGAAGAATCAATTTCAAGTCTGAAGTATTATTGATGGATGCGGAAGCATATATATTGAATCATTCCGATGCGGAACCGGATTATCTGGCGTTTATCAACAGAAAGACGCATGTGAAGGTTTTAAATCCGAGGATGTTATCCGGACATTTGCAGGGTCGGGTACTTTCGGCTTTGTCGAAAATGATTCGTCCTCTGACCATACTGGAACTGGGAACTTTTACGGGTTATTCAGCACTTTGTCTGGCCGAGGGATTACAGCCCGACGGCATTTTACATACAATCGAATGCGATGATGAACTGGAGGATATGATTCGGGAAAACCTGGCTTTGTCACCATACAATCATCAGATTCAATTGCATATAGGTGATGCGCTGGATATCATCCGGAATTTGCAGGAGTCTTTCGACCTGGTTTTTATCGATGCGGATAAACGGGAATACAGCGCGTATTTTCATGCTGTTCTTCCTAAGGTGAATAAAGGGGGATTTATCCTGGCTGATAATACATTGTGGGATGGAAAGGTGTTGCAGGAAATCAGTTTGAAGGATGAACAGACAGTGGCTATCGACGGGTTTAATAAAGAAATTGCTGCCTGTGATACGGTTGAAAAAATTATTTTACCGCTCAGAGACGGTTTGACAATCATCAGAAAAAAATAAATTTATAAAGATTAATTATACATTATCATGGAGCCTGTATATGAACTTGTTATGAAAGTTAGAGACTATGAATGTGATATTCAGGGCATTGTTAATAATTCGGTGTATCAGAATTATCTGGAACATGCCAGGCACGAATATTTACTGGATAATAACGTGAGTTTTGCAGATTTACACAACAGAGGAATTGATGCAGTAGTTGCTCGAATAGAAATGGCATTCAAAACACCTTTGAAACCGGGCGATGAGTTTATTGTTACGGTTAACCTGAAAAAAGAGGGTGTTAAATATGTTTTTCATCAGTCTATCTTCAGGAAGGCCGACCGCAAACTTAGTCTGAAGGCCAAAGTGGATGCGGTTGTGGTGGTAAATGGCAAATTAACGGCGTCTATTCCGGAATTTGATGCACTTTTAATTCCTTCCTGAACTATTTTTTTACATGCTTGTTTGAAGTAAATATATTGCATTTCGTAAAAATTTAAAAAGCAAAACAACAAAATGAGTAATAATGAGTTTTTAAGTAAAGAGGAAAATATTGTTAGGATGTTGAGAACGGTTTACGACCCGGAGATTCCTGTGAATATTTACGATCTCGGACTGATTTATAAAATTGATTTGGCTGACGACGGACAATTAAACATTGATATGACGCTTACAGCTCCTAACTGTCCGGCTGTAGACTTTATTGTGGAAGATGTAAAAATGAAAACAGCCAGTGTGGAAGGTGTTAAAAGTGTTGAGGTTAATATTGTTTTCGAACCTGCATGGGATAAGGAAATGATGTCGGAAGAAGCTAAACTCGAACTAGGGTTTCTATAAAATATGATATACTTTATTTCGGATGCTCATTTGGGCTCCAGACTGGAAGAGAATCCACTGATCAGGGAAAGAAAAATGGTCAGCTGGTTGAATATGGTCAGCAAAGATGCCACGAAGATCTTTTTGCTGGGCGATATTTTCGATTTCTGGTTTGAATATAAAACAGTGGTACCAAAGGGTTATGTGCGTTTGTTGGGCAAACTGGCCGAACTGGCTGATGCGGGCATCGAAATTCATTTTTTCATTGGAAACCACGATATCTGGGCTTTTGAGTATTTTGAAAAGGAAATCGGGATGAAGGTTCATTATCATCCTGAAATTATGACATTCAATGGCAAAAACTTTTTCTTAGCGCATGGTGACGGACTCGAAACCAAAGAAAAAGCGTTTAATTTTATGAGGAAGGTATTCCACAGCAGGTTTTTGCAGGTCATGTTTTCTTATGTTCCACCCAGGGTAGGACAGTATCTGGGCTATACCTGGTCGCGGGAAAACAGAAAAAGATTGTTGAAAAACAGGGATAATTCTTACCGGGGAGAAAACCGGGAAGAACTGATTGTTTTTGCTAAAAACTATTCAGGTAATCAGCATATCGACTATTTCGTTTTTGGTCACAGACATTTAGACCTGCAGTTGCAGATAAGAAAAGATGCTCAGGTAATCATTTTGGGCGATTTCGTGAGCATCTTCTCTTATGGTGTTTTCAATGGTGAAGAATTTCACCTGGAATATTTTACCTGATCAGGGCGCTGGCTGCTGATTCTGCGAACTGACAAACATCACCAAATCGTTGAATTTCTTGTTCTTACTGCCAAAATAGGCCGAATAGGTTTCTATGGTTTTTTGTACTGCTGCCCAGTTTTTCAAATCAATATCCGTACGAATCATGTTCTGAAGTGCACTCACTGCTTTGTCGCGTGGTGCTGCCATCCTGATAAATTCATCATATTTGGTGAAATAGGTTACAGTGTATGGTTCCCCTAATTTCAATTCATCACCTAAAATCACAATCTGATTATCCCTGGCTTTTACTTCTGCAAGAAAATCGTCTTTAAACTTGCTGTGGAACATATCCATGGTAAATTTCTCACCATCCATGGTAAAGACATCATGGTAAAGTAACAGTGCATTTTTTCTGACATCTCCGGTGAATTTTTGTACGCAATAACTCAAAACTTCCAGAT
>JBILFS010000088.1:0-7204 GCA_044351455.1 Paludibacter sp.
CTTGGAACTGCCATAGCCTTATTAACAAGTGGAGCGGTTTTGAACCTGATTGGTTTCGATCAAAATGCAACCGTACAAACAACTGAAGTGCTTACCAATCTGCGTATTGCTGATATTGCTATTCCTGTTTTCACAGGTTTACTGGCCATCATAATCATCTGGAAATATGATATTACCGAAGCTAAAGCCAATGAAATAAGGGAGGCGTTGACAAAAAGACGTGCTGATTTGATAGAGGAAATGAAGTGAAAATATAATTGAAACGCATATGAATACCACATCGCAAAAATTATCCATCAAAGAAAAAGTCGGCTACAGCCTCGGTGATACAGCTTCACATTTCGTTTGGGATATGGTGGGCTTTTGGCTCTTGTTTTTCTATACTGATATTTATGGTATATCCGCTGCTGCAGCAGGAACCATCATGATGATTGCCCGCTTCTGGGATATGGCTATTGACCCGGTAATCGGAGTAATCTCCGATCGTACCAATACAAGATGGGGAAAATTTCGTCCATATATTCTTTTTGGGGCGGTGCCTTATGCAGTACTGGCTATTCTCACTTTTACAACGCCCGATTTTGGTGAGGTAGGAAAATTGATTTACGCCGGAGCAACATATGTGCTGCTGATGACCGCTTATGCTTTTATCAATTTACCTTACTCCGCATTGGGTGCTGTGATGTCGGCCGATACTTATGAGCGGGCTGGTCTGAATACTTATCGTTTTATTGCTGGTTTTATCGGTCAGTTTATTGTTACCGGTTTAGCATTGACATTGGCAAATTTTTTTGGTGGTGGCGACAAAGCACAAGGGTTTCAATATACTGTATTTCTATTTGCAGCATTAAGTCTGGTATTTTTCTTCATCACTTTTAAAACTACCAAAGAACGTGTGCAACCGCCGAAGGAACAGAAAAATTCCCTGAAAGAAGATTTTCGCAATTTATTTAAAAACCGTGCCTGGGTTATCCTGGCGGTTGTTGGCATTGTTTCGTTTATCATGTTTGCCATGCAAAATGCAGCCATTGCCTATTATTTCAAATATTATCTCGGACGGGAAGATAATGTGCAATGGTTCAATGTGATTGGAACTGTTGCTTTAATTGTTGCCCTGCCACTTTCCAAACCGCTGGCCAAACGATTTGGCAATAAAAATGTATTTATCGCCAGTTCGTTAATCTCTGGTTTGTTTTTTATGCTGATATATCTACCTGGGGTAACCGATCTTACGACCATTTATGTGTTTAATATCATTGCTAAGATGGCCTATGCTCCCGCAGTTCCTTTGCTGTGGACCATGATTGCCGATGCTGCCGATTATGGGGAATGGAAAACCGGTCGCCGCGCTACAGGTTTATATTTCTCTGCTGCTGTATTTGCACAAAAGGCAGGGTGGGGAATAGGTGCAGCCATTGCCGGCTGGATTCTCTCGATCTCAGCATTTATACCCAATGTGGAACAAACTGAAACTGCTATTACTGGCATAAAACTTCTGGTTTCTGTGATTCCGGGTATTCTGTATATGTCTTGCGCCATTTTTATGATCTTTTATAAAATCGATTCAAAAACCACTGATTTGATGAAAAGGGATCTGGATGCCAAAAGGTCTTTAGAACAACAATCATAATAAAAAATAAATAGATGAATAATAATCTCAAGTATCAGGAAATGAAAGAGGTAAAAGGTGAATTTGTTACCATCCGGGGAGAAAAATTTTATCAGATAAAAAATTACGACCGCATGCAGGCTTTTTTTATCAGCTTAGCAAGCGATTCAAATCACTGGATGTATATTGCAAGTACCGGTGGACTTACAGCCGGTAGAAAAAATCCGGATTTTGCGCTTTTTCCTTATTATACAGATGATAAAATTACCGAATCGGCTGAAATCACAGGAAGTAAATCTATATTCAATGTACAGAAAAACGACTCTAATCATATTTGGGAACCATTTTCTGACAGGAATAAGGGTCTGTATGTGATTGAAAGAAGTATCGCTAAAAGTACAACAGGAAATAAATTAATTTTCACTGAAAAAAATATTGATCTGGGTTTGGAGTTCAGTTATTGCTGGATGAATGCTGATGATTTCGGATGGATCAAACAAAGTAAACTGACAAATCTGACGGATGAGTTAGTAAGTATTTATGTTGTCGATGGACTTCAAAACCTGCTTCCTGCCGGTATCGATCGTCAGACACAGAATTTTTATTCTACTTTGGTGGATGGTTACAAGAAAACTGAATTGGTTGAAAATACCTGCTTTGCGCTTTTCCGTATGGAAGCTATTCTGGTGGACAGGGCAGAGCCGAGTGAGTCTTTGCGTGCCAATACTGTCTGGAGTACCGGTCTCGATAATGCTGATTTTCTGTTGTCATCAAAACAGCTTGATGATGTGAGAATGGGATTGAAAGCTTATCCCGAACATGAATCTAAAGGTGTTCGTGGAGCATATTTTGCCTGTTCGGAATTGACTTTAAAAGCCCTGGGTGAGAATGAGTGGTATTTTGTTGCTGAAGTTAATCAGGATGTGACAGAAGTTATCAACCGGATTGAATACATTCAGAATGAAACCAATATTGTGAACAAATTGCTCGGGAGTGTTGATAAAGGTACACTGGCATTGAGAAATATCGTTGCTCAAGCCGATGGTGTTCAGGAAACTGCTGATGAAAATGGCATGGCACGGCATTTTGCTAATGTGCTGTTCAATACCATGAGAGGTGGTATTTACAGTGATAACTATGCGATTAACGGAGTTTTCTTCCAAAAACATGTTCGTCATTTTAATGTGATAACCTGGGAAAAACATCAGCATTTTCTGACATCACTTCCTGAAAGAATTGAGTATTCCAAATTGCAAAAACTTGTTGAAGCACAGCATGATGCAAACCTGTATCGGCTTTTTCTTGAATATTTGCCACTAACATTCAGTCGCCGTCATGGAGATCCGAGTCGCCCCTGGAATGCTTTCAATATAAATATAAAAGATGAACATGGCGAAAAATTGCTGTCTTATCAGGGCAACTGGCGTGATATTTTTCAGAACTGGGAAGCACTTTCACTTTCTTATCCTGCTTATATCAATGGTATCATTGCCAAATTTATGAATGCAACTACTGCTGATGGGTATAATCCATATAAAATTACCAATGATGGTATTGATTGGGAAACCATCGAGCCCGATAATCCCTGGTCGAATATTGGTTATTGGGGCGATCATCAGATTATTTATTTGTTGAAACTGCTCGAATTGTCTTACAATCATTATCCGGAGGAATTACAAAACAAGCTGAATAATGAAACTTATGCATATGCCAATGTGCCTTACCGTTTGAAAAGCTATGCCGAAATTGTTCAGAATCCAAAGGATTCCATTCGTTTTGATTCGAAATTGCATCATGAAATTGAAGCTCTGGAGAAAACTTACGGAGCGGATGCACGTTTGCTTTTAAATGAAAATCAGGAAGTGGTACTGGTGAGTTTTACTGAAAAAATACTGTCAACCTTGTTGGCAAAACTCAGTAATTTCATCCCTGAAGCGGGTATCTGGATGAATACATTACGTCCGGAATGGAACGACGCAAATAATGCATTGGTAGGTAACGGTGCCTCCATGGTAACTTTGTACTATATCAGGCGTTTTGTTACTTTCATGCAGAAACTCTACAGCCATGCAGGTGATACTGATTTTAAAGTTTCACAGGAAATATTTGTTTTCTTCAATCAAATCTTTACAGCTTTAGTCGGAAATAAATCAGTTTTACAGTCAGGATTTGACAATAAACAACGCCGTATTCTTGCAGATTCACTTGGTTTGGCCGGTGAGCATTATCGTAATAGTGTTTATGCAGGTTTTTCAAATCAAAATAAGCAGATAAACAATGAATCATTGAGAGCTTTTCTTGATTTGGTTCTTAAGTTTGTTGATCAATCTATTGCCAAAAACGAGCGGGAAGATCATTTATATCATGCTTATAATCTGGTAAGTTTTACGGAAAAGGAAACATCCATCCGTTATTTGTATGAAATGCTTGAAGGTCAGGTTGCTGTGCTGACCTCGGGTGTACTTCCAACCTCAAAAGTAGTTGAATTGCTGGATGCGCTACCTGATAGCTCTCTGTATCGTGCTGATCAGCAGAGTTATATCCTGTATCCGAATAAGAGACTGCCTTCATTTTTAGAAAAGAATAATATTCCTTCCGAAGAGGTTAAACGCATTGCATTGTTGGATAATCTGGTGAAAGCAGGCAATAAAAGTATTATTTCCAAAGATATTAAAGGAAATTACCATTTCAATGCGAATTTCAATAATGCAGGATTTTTAAGAGATGCACTTTCAAAACTGAAGGATACAACCACTTTAGAAGTCACAGATGCTGATAGGATAGCCATTGAAGCATTATACGAAAAGGTGTTTGATCATCAGTCTTTTACAGGTCGTTCCGGTACCTTTTATAAATATGAAGGTTTGGGATGTATTTACTGGCACATGGTCTCAAAATTACTGTTGTCCATTGGTGAGAATATCAGTTGGGCAATGGAAAGGCATGAGGATAAACATTTGATAGAAGCACTTAAAAAGCATTATGCTTTGGTGAAGGCTGGTATCGGTGCTCATAAATCTCCGGATGCGTATGGCTCTTTTCCATTCGATCCTTATTCGCACACACCTACAATGGCAGGTGTTCAGCAGCCGGGTATGACCGGTCAGGTGAAGGAAGATATTCTAAGTCGATATTTTGAATTAGGTGTTGCTGTAAAAGATGCTTGTATCTGTATTAATCCGGAGAGTGTAAATTTTGATGAATTTTTAGCTCTGGAAAATAATCCCGGTACATCCTACCTTTCATTCAGCTATTGTTCCGTTCCGTTTTTGTATATGAATGATGGGCAAAAAGGCGTTGAAATAGTTTACGCAGATAATAAAACTGTTTATATCGCCGATTATCAATTAAACCAATTTCAGAGCAATGAAATTTTTAATCGTAGTTCCGCAATTTTTAAAGTAATTGTTCATTTCGATCAAAAAAAGTGAAATTAACACTGTTAAATCTTATTGTGTATTGTGTTGATTTTAGTCTGAAATATGTTGAATAACATTTATTATATTTAACAATATGAAAATCAGATAAATAAGTCATGGTTGGATTGTATTTTAATGAGGTAAAAATATTTTTTTGTTGTGTTTTTGTGTGGTAAAATATTTGACAATCCTATTAAATAATGTGTACATTTGCACAGTTGATTTTATTAAAACAAATAACAGAAAAATCTAATTTTTAAAAACTGAAAAAATGACTCACTTCATGAAAACATTTTTTATTGTTGTTTTGACTATTGCTTCACAATTCATCTTTGCACAGCAGAGTTTGAAAATTAGTGGAGTGGTAACAGCTTCCGATGACCAATACCCATTGATGGGCGTTAATGTTGTAGTTGTCGGAGTTACCGGTGTAGGTACAATTACTGATTTGGATGGAAAATATTCCATCAATGTACCCGAAGGTAAAAGTATTTCTTTTAAATACATTGGATACAAGGAAAAAACCATTCTTGTAAAACAAAGCCAGGTGATTAATGTAATTCTCGAACCTGATGCTCAAATGCTTGATGAGGTTGTTGCCATTGGTTATGGTACCATGAAAAAAAGTGACCTTACGGGATCAGTAACTTCTATCAAATCTGATGCGTTACAAAAAACTCCTTCTGCTGGTCTCGACCAGGCTTTGCAGGGTCGCGCTGCAGGTGTTACTGTAAATGCCAATTCCGGTCAGCCGGGTGCTGCAGCCAGTATCAGAATTCGTGGTATTGGTTCTGTAATCGGAGGTAGCGACCCTATTTATGTGGTCGATGGTATGATTACTTCAAATATTTCTTTTTTAAATCCAAATGATATCGAAGCAACAGAAGTATTGAAAGATGCCTCTGCTACTGCCATTTATGGTTCCAGGGGTGCCAATGGTGTTATTCTGGTTACAACCAAAAAAGGTAAGGAAGGAAAAACAACTATCTCGCTGAATGCCTATGCAGGATTTCAGAATCGTTGGAATAAGCTGGATCTGATGCAAAGGGATGAGTTTGTGAAAACTATCATCAATTTAAATAATATTGGATCGGAAAAAACATACTTTAAGAATAATGGCTTTAATAAGTGGTTAACTGCTTATCGTTTAGGTACATCTCCTTATTTTCCTAAGGTAAAATCTGATGCAAATCCATCGGGAATTGATTATTCCGCTATCGAAACCGATTGGCAGGATGAGGTTTTCAATGAGAATGCATTGGTTCAGAATTACTATGTTTCTTTTGATGGCGGTACTGCCAAAGATCAGTATACCATTTCGGCAGGATATTATAATCAGGACGGAACAATTATCGGATCAAATTTCGAGCGTATTACTTTGAGGATGAATAGTTCTCATAAAATGAATGACTGGTTAAAGATCGGACAGAATCTTTCTTTCAATACTTCAACCGGTCGCAATGCGATGAATAATAACTCAAGTCCGGGTGCATCTGTGCTTTCAGCTGCATTGGCAATGGCTCCCTGGGATCCAACGCATTATCCGGCAGGTGCAGTGAACAATGCAGGCAAGGACTTAAGCGGACAGATTGCTGCTTCTTCTAACTTCAGAAATGTTACCAATCCGTATTCCATGGTTGAAATGACGCATCCGCTGAATAAAGCCGAACGTTGGGTGGGGGACTTGAATATCGAAATTATTCCTGCAAAGCATTTTACTTTTCGTTCTGCCCTGAGTTTTGATCATGCCTATGTGCGTGACAGAATGTTCAAGGAAGCTTATGAATATTCTTCATATGATAAATCAGATTTAAACTTCCTGCAAAGTAGTGTAACCCGTTACAGTACCCTGATTTTGGAAAATACATTGAACTACAATAAAACGTACGGTAAGCACAGTGTTTCGGCGATGCTTGGTCAGACTGCTGAAGAATATAATTTTTACACCATAGGTGGTTCAGGTTCGTCAATTTTAAACCCTGTTGAGAATAACTGGTTTTTGAAATCAACCACAGAAAATAAAAATCCGGCAGGAGATGGTGTCGACCGCAGCCGCTTGTTCTCATTGCTGAGTCGTATTCATTATTCCTATGATAATAAGTATATGCTTACTGTTAATTTCCGTGGTGACTCCTCCAGTCGTTTTCCGAAAAATCCCTGGGGTTATTTCCCATCA
>JBILFS010000090.1:0-7185 GCA_044351455.1 Paludibacter sp.
TAACTGCATACGTTGCAATCAGCGCCAGTCCAACCAAAACCAGTTCAACAAATATTGCCCAACCTGCAGGCATAATGCTGTGCAAAGTTGAATCTATCCAATGCGTTAATCCTGTAAATTCTAACGGTTTAACTAAGTTTTCTTCCATGCCTCAATGATATATGCGGGGATTAACCCATCTCTTTTAAATCTGTTTTTATACTAAAAATCAATGAATCATCTGTCGATATCCGGGATTACATAATCCATCGAACCTCCAATGCCAATGAAATCCGATATTTTTTCTCCCCTGCAAATCAGCGGCATCACTGAAATGAGTGCCATCGAAGGGGAACGGAATTTTACCCGATAGGGGAATTTATCGCCTTTGCTTTGAATGTATACTCCGAAAACACCTTTACCAGCTTCCACTTCCTGATAGAATTCTCCTTCAGGCAAACGGATAATGGCTTTTGTTTTAGCCAGATATTCTCCTTCAGGAATATTATCTATCAGTTGTTCAATGATTTTCAGCGATTCTTCAATTTCATCTAATCTGTTCAGATAACGGGCATAGGAATCACCTTCTGTACGAATGATTTCTTTGAATTCAACCTGATCATAAAGCGCATAAGGCTTGAATTTCCGCACATCGCACGACCATCCCGAGCCTCTGCCGGCAGGACCGGTAACTGCATAACTGATGGCATCTTCTCTTGTGAGATTGCCAATCCCTTTCATACGTCCGAGAGCAATCACATTGTGTGTGAAAAACCGGTCGTATTCTTTCAGTTTTTCTCTCATATAAGGAATAAAACTCTTCACTTCTTTCTGAAAATCAGGATAGATATCAAACATTACCCCGCCAACAACATTTTGATTGATGATGAGTCGTCCACCACAAATTTTTTCGAAAATATCCAGAATGATTTCCCTTTCTCTCATGCCGTAAATGAAGGCAGTGGTTGCGCCGAGGTCGTTAGTTTGTGCCGACCATGCCAAAAGATGGGAATCTATCCTGTTCAGTTCATCCATAATCGTACGGATGTATTGAGCGCGTAATGGAACTTCAATGCCTCCTGCCTTTTCAATACACATACAGAGCCCATGGCGATTGATATTGGCAGAAAGATAATCCAGTCGGTCGGTAAAATGCAAAATCTGAGGATAGGTCATGTTTTCACACAATTTCTCTATTCCCCTATGGATATAGCCGCTGTGAATATCAATTTTCTTTACAATTTCCCCATCTAACGCTGTGCGAAAATGCATTACTCCGTGGGTGGAAGGGTGTTGCGGACCAATATTGATAATATAATCATCTTCCTCAAACACATTTACGGTTTCTTCTATCAGTTTACCGTTTTCATCCTCTCTGATTCGGGGAGCAGTGTCATCAATTTCCCTGCTTTCTACTGAAACTGGATTGAGCTCAGGATCAGCATTATAGTCTTTTCTCATGGGAAATCCGACCCAGTCGTCGCGCAACAAAAACCTCCTCATGTCAGGATTGTTGATGAAACGTATTCCATACATCGCATAAACTTCCCTCTCGTTGAGATGAGCTGTTTCATATAGATCGGTTACAGAATAAAGCAATGGATTCTGACGATCTGATGTTGCCGTTTTTATATTGATTTCCAGAGATGGATTGACAGAAGAGGAGAGTTGATAGGTAACCTGCAGATTTTCACCATCATCGCTACCAATGAGATAGACCAGATAGTCGAGGGGAAGGGATTGATTCCTGCAGAGATTGTAAAGAAGCGGATGAACCTGTTCGGGTGTAATTTGTATTGTGGTGCCACCTTTTTCGTCGAATACAGCTTCTCTGACAATGCTGTGAATTATTTTTTTTATCTGTTCCATGGACTTATTTTGATGGTTCTGAATTGTTTTTCCCGGGTTTAATGAATTCTTCAACCTTAATTTTACGTTGCAACTGTAACAAGCCATAAAACAGGGCTTCAGGGCGGGGAGGACATCCCGGAACATACACATCGACAGGAATGATTTCGTCCACACCTTTTACAACATGATAGGAATCCACAAAGGGGCCACCAGATATTGCACAACTACCCATAGCAAGTACATATTTTGGTTCTGCCATCTGGTCGTAAACCCTTTTCAGAAGTGGTGCCATTTTATGTACAATGGTACCGGCTACCAACATCAGGTCGGCTTGTCGCGGACTGTTTCTCGTTACCTCCATACCAAACCGGGAGATGTCGTGATGGGCAGCTGCGGCCGACATAAACTCGATGCCACAACAACTGGTGGCGAAAATCAGCGGCCAAACAGAATTTGACCTGCCCCAGTTAATCATATCATCGAGATTGCTCAGGACTATATTCACACCGGCAGCTTTAAGTTGCTCTACATAATTCTCAAGGTATTCATTCTCATTGAATTCTTCATATCGAATACCTTTAATGTTGATTTTTTTTACTTCCATTGTAAAACTCCTTTCCTCCAGGCATAGGCAAGTCCCAAACCAAGAATTACCAGAAAAAAGATGATGCTTGATAAACCCTGTACACCCAAATCTCTTACGATGGTTGCCCATGGAAACAAAAAGATGGCTTCCACATCAAACATCAGGTAAAGAATGGCATAAAGATAATAGCCGGCCTTAAACTGCATCCATGAAGTTCCATGGGTAGGGATGCCACATTCGTAGGGTTCTCCCTTTTGTAAATTAAAGGATTTTGGGGAAAGTAATAACGCCATGCCAAGTCCGGCGATAATTAACGTGACACCTGTCAACAGGACTGTCAGAAATAGTGACAAATTGCTCATAAACCTTTTTGAATTTTCAGCTCAAAAAACGCTGCAAAGTAACACAATATTATTTGAATAATTAAGTTTTTTTCTCATTTTTTTTTGTTTTGTGCAAAAAAAATGAATCATTGGAATAACAGATTTTTCAAAGTATTGAAATTCAGAGATATGTGTTGGTCATTAAGAATATCATTTGAATTGTAATGATGAGAAATTTATTGAAAAGTAAGTTTTCCAATCATATCAGAATAAAAAATTACACATAATATGTCAATTTTTAAACAATTTGCAGCAGTTTCAGAATTATCTTTACAAGCTGTTTATGAAAAGTACTTTGGTAAAAATATTTTTAGTTTTTTTATTTTATGAAATTGCTGGTAATTTTGTTGTATCACAAAACAGCTGGCCTGCAATGTCGTGGAATAATGCACAAAATCTGACTCCGGCAATAAGTTCTTCAGGAATAGCCGAATTGAGTGGTTTATACTGGAATGATGATCTGAAAAGACTATATATGGTTGAGAATAAAGGCAGTATCATAGTGTATGGCTTTGCAGAGATATTGATACAGACGAAAACAATTCGCTTAAAAAGGATTGTCTCCGATGGTTTAAACCATTTACATCAAATGTGGCGTGTAAAATGAAAACAGGAAACTCAGAAATTATAAATTCTTCTTTATGTGTTTTTGATCCTGTTTCAGGAGTGTTGAGAGTTAATATATCGGATACTGATAAGAAAATTGTTTTGAATATCTATGATCTGACCGGAAGCCTCAAACATCGTCAGATTATTTCATCACCTGTTGAGAATATCAATATTGCTGCTTTTAATAAAGGAATTTATCTGATAACAATTCAAGCTGAAAGTAGTATTGTTTTCCGTGAAAAAATAATCAAATACTGATGTTTCATAACAATTTGAAGTTTATTAATCGCTTTGCCTTTCATTAAGTGAAATTTAATGTTATTTTTGCATTCAATTAAAATTTTGCAATGAAATGAAAGATTTGTTCATCAGGAAAACCCTTGCGCAACTGGATATTGAAGCTGAGAATCATAATTCTTTAAAGAGACATCTGACAGCAATGAACTTAGTATTGCTGGGAATAGGATGTGTTATCGGAGCTGGTATATTTGTGTTAACAGGTACAGCTGCTGCCGTTCATGCGGGACCTGCAGTCGCAATTTCTTTCGCAATATCTGCTATTGGTTGCATGTTTGCGGGTTTGTGTTATGCCGAATTTGCCTCCATGATTCCAATATCAGGAAGTGCTTATACATACGGATATGCCACTATGGGAGAGTTTATTGCCTGGATTATTGGCTGGGATTTGATTCTGGAATATCTTTTCGGTTCAGCAACCGTAGCAGTTGGCTGGAGTGGTTATGTGGTTAGCTTTTTGCAGTTTTTCAACATTCATATCCCGGCATCATTAAGTCAGAGTCCGTTTTTATATGATTCCGGAGGATTGCATCCATCGGGAGCTCTGATTAACTTTCCTGCCATGTTTGTTGTGGGAATTATGACTACGCTCCTGGTTTTTGGGATCAAAGAATCTGCACGCCTGAATAATATCATTGTAATTGTCAAGGTGATTGTTATTTTGCTTTTTATTGGTTTCGGAATTTCATATATTGATACCAGCAACTGGCAACCTTTCATTCCTGAAAATACAGGTACATTCGGGCAGTTTGGCTGGTCAGGAATTTTAGCTGCTTCAGCGGTAATATTTTTTGCATATATTGGTTTCGATGCGGTATCTACAGCTTCTCAGGAAGCAATTAACCCAAAGAAAGATATGCCGATAGGCATCCTTGTTTCGCTGGCAGTTTGTACTGTCCTTTATATTGGTGTGAGTCTGACAATGACGGGAATCGTAAACTATAAAGATTTGAATGTGCCGGCTCCCATATCGCTGGCCATTGATAAATTCGGTCCGGCTTTGAGCTGGCTGACTCCAATTATTGAGATTGGTGCTATTGCCGGATTAAGTTCAGTTGTGCTTGTTTTATTGATGGGACAGTCCAGAATTTTTTACATCATGGCTCATGATGGTCTGCTTTGGAAAAGTTTTGCGAAAGTGCATCCAAAGTTTAAAACACCCCATATTACAACGATTGTTACCGGAACTGTTTCTGCTTTGATTGCAGGTTTATTTCCGATAGGACTTTTGGGTGAGATGGTGTCTATCGGAACTTTATTTGCTTTTGTAATTGTTAGTATAGGTATACTCATTCTCCGGAAATCTGAACCTGACGCTCCCAGAGCCTTTAGAACGCCCTGGGTTCCTTTTGTGCCTATCATGGGAGCTCTCATTTGTTTGGCTGAAATGGCTTCTTTGCCTTTTGATACCTGGATGCGCTTATTGATTTGGATGGCAATTGGTATCGTCATTTATTTTACGTATGGTATTAAAAACAGTGTTGCCCGTAAAAATGCCCGAAAAAACTAATCTGATATCAATTCAATAGTACAAATTCAATGGTTTATCGTTATTAACTTAGTATTCAAGTTAATCTGATAGATAATGACACACAAAGAACGTTTTCTGGCCACTATTGCCGGAGAACCTGTTGACAGACCTGCATCATGGCTGGGATTGCCGGTGCCGGGCGCACATCAGGGACTTTTCAATTATTTCGGGGTAAACTCTGTTCCTGAGTTAAAGATACTGCTGGATGACGATATTGTTCCGATAGAAGTGCCGTATAATTTTCCTCCTTCCAATCATATTGCCTGTGCTTTTAAATTTGCAAAAGTTAGTCATGATGATAAACCTGATGAAGGAACGCTAACTGCACCTGGTTTTTTTGAAGATTATGATGATCCTGCCGATGTGGATTTATTTCCCTGGCCTGATCCTGCTGATTATCTGGATCGTGCAGAAACGGCAAGACTGCTGAATGAGGTTCATCCAGATTATGTAAGGATGGGAGTGATGTGGTCAGCCCATTTTCAGGATGCATGTGCCGCTTTTGGTATGGAAAAGGCATTAATGACCATGTTGATGAATCCTGAAATGTTTACTGCTGTTATCAACAGAATCACTGATTTTTATTTGCGTGCCAATGAAATTTTTTATGAAGCTGCCGGGGGTAAACTCGATGCTGTTTTGATTGGAAATGATTTTGGTTCGCAATGTGGATTAATGGTTGATCCTGATACCATTCGGGAACTGGTTTTCCCAACAACAAAGAAATTAATTGATCAGGCAAAAAGTTATGGTTTGAAGGTGATACATCATTCCTGTGGTTCCATTTTTCCAATTATTGATGATTTGATTGCATTGGGAGTTGATGTGATTCATCCGATTCAGGCATTAGCCAAAGATATGGACGCACCTACTTTGAAAAAACATTTTGCGGGAAGGGTAGCCTTCTGTGGAGGCGTCGATGCTCAATATCTGCTCGTCAATGGTACTCCTGAGGAGGTTACTTCCAAAGTAATGGAACTGAAAGAGATTTTTCCCACAGGACTTATCATTTCTCCAAGTCATGAAGCCATTTTACCGGATATTCCTCCGGCAAATGTGGAAGCATTGTTCAAAGCAATTCATCAATAAAAAATTAGTCTATGAGTAGTCCGGTTTTGGGTACTTTCCTGCATGCTGTAGGTGGAGCTTCTGCTTCAACTTGTTATCTTCCTTTTCAGAAAACCAAACAATGGTCATGGGGTACTTTCTGGTTGGTGCAGTCATTCTTTGCCTGGTTGCTTATGCCAATCATTATTGGCTGGTTAACAGTTCCGGATTTCTTTTATATTTTAAGAATTGCACCATTTGAAGCCATTGGAACAGCCTTCCTTTTGGGAGCTGTCTATGGCTTTGGAGGTATGTCATTTGGCTACGCAATTACAAAGATTGGATACTCACTTACTTATACCATCAGTATCGGACTTTCTGCTATTCTGGGAACGATAACGCCATTGTTAATGCAGGGAACTCTTATCAGGTACTTTGAAACTCCTGGTAGTAATATTGTATTAATTGGTATGATTTTATCTTTGATTGGGGTAGCTTTAAGCGGAGTTGCCGGATTCAGAAAAGAAAAGGATCTGGGTGAGAGTAAAAAAAACTTTAACATGGCATCCGGCCTTATATTGGCTGTTATCGGAGGTGTGTTGTCTGCAGTTTTTAATATTTCACTGGAAGTCGGTCAGCCTATTGCCGATTTGGCTGCGGAGCATGGTGCAGGGCATTTTGAAGGTAATGCCAAGTTAATTGTTTCAACATCCGGTTGTTTTGTTGTGAATCTGATTTGGTTTCTGATAGCCGGAATTCGTAATAAAACTTTAAATGAATTTGTTTCAAAAGGAAAGGTCCCGGGCAAAATCCGTTCTCGTAATTATTTATGGTCGGCATTGGCAGGCACATTGTGGACAGGTCAGTTCTTCTTTTACGGACTTGGTCATGTGCAAATGGGT
>JBILFS010000092.1:0-7134 GCA_044351455.1 Paludibacter sp.
ATAATGGCAAGCCTGTCAACATCCGGATCAACCACGAAGCCAACATCAACCCTGGTGTTTTTCATTACACCTGAAATTTCAGTCAGGTGCTCCGGAAGCGGTTCGGGATTATGTGGGAAAAAGCCACTCGGTTCACAATAAAGTTTTTCTACCTGTTTTACTCCCAATGCTTCGAGCAAAGCCGGTAAAACTATTCCACCAACTGAATTTACACAATCAATAGCAACTGAAAAACCAGCTTTTTTAATAGCTTCCACATCAACCAAATCCAGGGCCAGAACACTTTCAATATGCTTGGCAGTATAGGTATCATCATATGTCAGTGCTCCAAGAGTATCAACATCAGCAAAACAAAAATCATCAGCAGCAGCAAAATTCAAAACCTGTTCACCTTCTGCAGCATTCAGGAACTCCCCTCTTTCATTCAAAAGTTTCAGAGCATTCCATTGTTTAGGATTATGACTGGCAGTAAGAATGATACCTCCGGCAGCTTTTTCCATGGTCACAGCAAGTTCTGTAGTAGGAGTTGTTGCAAGACCGATATTCACAACATCCAGTCCCATACCCATGAGGGTACCACAAACCAGTTGATCAACCATTTTTCCTGAAATACGGGCATCACGACCCACAACTATTTTATTGGCTGAGGTCTGTTTATTCTCAATAATAAAACGGGCATATGCGGCAGTAAAACGCACAACATCGAGGGGACTCAGACCATCACCGGATTTTCCCCCGATTGTACCTCTGATTCCTGAAATTGATTTAATTAAAGTCATTGCGAAATTCTTCTAAGTTTTAATTTTTCTGTATTTTAATCTTCAAATCATAGCCAACAGGTGTTGCCGGTCTTCCGAATTCAGAAAACCCGATTTTGGAAAAAACAATTAATCTGGCTTCAGAATCATGATATTTCATATAACCGATAGCTTCATGCCATCCGGTACATACCTGAGCCAGGTTGAGATAAGTAAATGTTTTTGGATCAGGATTATCAATGGTAGTCAGATTATAAACAGTATCAGGATTTTCAACCAAAGTATATTGAATATACCGGGCAATAATCTTGTCCCCACCTTTAGCTTCAATTGTTTCGTCGCCCTTTTTTACCATTTGAAAATACAAACCAGTACTACTTTTATAATACACATCAGCCGGCCAGGTAGTTTCGGGCATTGTAGTAACAACCGTTATTTTCTGCCTTTCCAGAAAATCCTCAATCACTTTCTGTTCAGCTTTCAATTCTTCAGCAAAAGTGATATTATCATCATTACAGGCAGTAAGAAATGGAAGTAAGATTGCAAAAAACAGCAATAAATTATTTATTTTAAACATATATATTAATTATCTGATATTAGCTATACTGATTATATCGGCAAAAACACCTGCCGCTGTTACACTTGCACCTGCTCCATATCCTTTGATAATCATCGGATATTCATAATACCGCTCTGTTTTTATCATGATAATATTATTGCTTCCTTCAAGATCAAAGAACGGATGTTTGATATCAACTTCCTGCAAACCCACGGAGAATTCACCTTTTTCCATGGTAGCAACAAATCTGTATCTTTTGCTTTCTGAAGCAAGACGTTTTCTTATTCCTTCGAATTCGGCATCAAGTTCATGAATATTGTTCCAGAAATCCTCGAGTGTGCCATCGAAATATTTCTGAGGAATGAAAAGATTTTTCTTCACATCCGACTGTTCAAGCTTGTAGCCTGCTTCTCTCGAAAGAATTACCAGTTTTCTGATAACATCTGTTCCGCTTAAATCAATGCGGGGATCAGGTTCGGCATATCTTGCCTCCTTGGCCATCATGATTGCTTTACTTAACGGAATATCTTCGGAAATAGTATTGAAAATATAATTCAGTGTACCCGATAAAACAGCTTCAAGCTTGAGAATTGTATCGCCGGAATTTACCAGGTTATTCATTGTATTGATAATTGGTAATCCTGCACCCACATTGGTTTCGAAAAGAAATTTAATGCCTCTTTTACGTGCAATTTCCTTGAGTTCAGCATATCTTTCATAGGAAGAAGATGCTGCAATTTTATTGGCTGCCACAACAGATATATTGTTCAATAACAACTCCTTATACATGGCAGCAATATCATAACTGGCTGTACAATCCACAAAAACAGCATTAAATATATTCATTTCAAGAATGCCGGTTAAAATTATTTGTGGAGAAGTTGGTACGCCCAGTTTTGTTACAACTTCCTTATAATTTGACAAATCAATTCCTTCCCGTTTGAAATAAACATTATTTTCATCAGCAATACCCACGACTTTAATTTTCAGATTATTCTGAGCTTTTAATTTGGGTTGTTGCTGATAAATCTGTTCTAACAAACCTCCACCGACAGTACCTGTTCCCATCAGGAAGATATTCAGTTCCTGATATCCGGAGAGGAAAAATGCTTCGTGAATTACGTTCAATGCCTTACGAAGCGAATTTGATTCAGTTACAAACGAAATATTGGTTTCAGAAGCACCCTGCGCAATGGCAACCACATTGATACCACTTCTTCCGAGGGCGCCGAACAATTTTCCGGAAATACCCGGAATTCTCTTCATACTATCACCTACTACAGCAATGGTAGCCAGGTTTCTTTCAATTTTGATCTCATTAATTTCACCCACATTGAGTTCATGTGCAAACTCTTCAGTAATTACTTTTGATGCTTTTTCTGCATCTTCGTTGCCAACACCAATGGTAATTGTATTCTCAGAAGCAGCTTGTGAAATGAAGAATGCAGAAATACCAACCTGTGCCAATGCTCCAAAGAGTCGCTTGCTGATCCCTGAAACACCTACCATACCAAGTCCCTGCATGGTAACCAAAGCTGTATCATTGATGGAAGAAATTCCTTTGATTGTTTGATTGGAAGTATCTTTTTCTTTGGAAATGATGGTTCCGGGTGCATCAGGATTAAAAGTATTCTTAATGATAATTGGAATATTTTTGTGATAAACCGGAAAAATTGTTGGTGGATATAAAACCTTGGCTCCATAATTACACAATTCCATTGCTTCAATATAGCTAAGTTTATCAATCACATAGGCTTTACTGATAACTTTCGGATCGGCAGTCATAAAACCATCCACGTCTGTCCATATTTCAAGAACACTTGCATGTAATGCTGCAGCCAGAATTGCTGCTGTATAATCAGAACCACCTCTTCCAAGGTTTGTAACTACGCCGGTTGATTTATCTGTTGCAATAAAACCCGGACAAACAGTTACTTTCGGCAAATTTGGAAAATGGCTGTGAATCAATGAATTTGTAATATTTATATCCAATGAATGCTTATCAAAACTTGAATTTGTTTTGACAAAATCAGGAGAATATGCATAAGCAGAACCTTCAATAACATTTGAAATAATGATTGAAGAAATCCTTTCTCCAAAACTTACAATCAGATCCTTTATTTGAAGTGATAAAAATTTCGATCTGAATAAAGCCTGATAAACTGCAGATAATTCTTCAAGTAATTCATTTACAGTAGTGGATACTCTTCCTTTTTTATCTTCTGTTACTACGGCATTGATAATATCCAGATGTCTTTGAACGATTAATTTAAATTCTTCCTCATAACGCGTGTCACTCGTAAATGCCATATCCATCACGGCAATCAGTTTATCGGTTATACCTCCCAACGCTGAAACTACTACGACAACGGGTTCCTGTTGACTTTCAACAATCTTCTTAACATTTAAAATGCTTTCTGCGGAACCTACGGATGTTCCGCCAAACTTCATTACTTTCATCTGTTTATTTTTTACTTTTTTATTGTCAGATGGAACTTACCATGTTAAAATAATCATTACTTTGTGAGTTAATAATTATTTTAACATGGACGTTTCATGTGTTTATAATTTGCTTTTTATTTGTCACATGGAACTCACAAAACAATATTTAATCATGCCCTTTAGGTCAAAATAGATTAAATATTGTTTTGTTCATTTCATCTGAATTATCTATATTGATTTGAGCCTGCAATATTAGCTAAAATTCGCCAATTATCGAGACTATTTTTTTGTTTTTTAATGAAAGAGTTGCATTTTCCGGAAATTTATCTTACTTTTGCACCGCTTTTCACAAGACATTATTGGTCTGATGTGAAAACATTATGGACTGGTCCAGTAGCTCAGCTGGATAGAGCAACAGCCTTCTAAGCTGTGGGTCATGGGTTCGAATCCCGTCTGGATCACCATAATAAAACTAACAATCCTACCCATGCATATTGAAGTTCAACTCATCCTTACTCCTGAACAAGCTTTCAAAAAAGAAATGCTTTATAAAAAAGTGGCCGATAAGTTGAATATTGCTGTCGACAGTATTACAGCCATTCACACTTTGCGTAAATCTATTGATGCCCGTTCAAATTATCCGAAAATCAATCTGGTAGTAGATGTTTACTGGAACGAAAAAGCTCCGGAAATTCAATTATCCCATCAGTTTAATTACCAGGAGGTTCATAAAAGTCGGCCAATACTGATTATTGGCGGAGGACCGGCAGGATTATTTGCTGCACTTCGTTTGATTGAACTGGGATTGAAACCGATCATTCTTGAGAGAGGAAAATCAGCAGCCAAAAGGAAACTGGATATCGCCGCCCTGAACAAAAACAAGGGTATCAATACAGAATCAAATTTTTGTTTCGGTGAAGGAGGAGCAGGTACTTTTTCTGACGGGAAATTATATACCCGTTCGAAGAAAAAAGGCAATGCCCGTGAAATTTTTGAGACTTTCTATTTCCATGGAGCATCAGACGAAATATTGTATGATTCACATCCTCATATTGGTTCTGATTTACTTCCTGAGGTAATTGAAAACATCAGTTATACCATCACATCACATGGCGGAGAAATTCATTTTGAACAAAAAATGACTGAAATTCTGTTGGAAGACAAGCAAATCAGAGGATGTAAAACTGCAGATGGAACTGTTTACAACGCCGATTTTATGATTTTGGCTACAGGGCATTCTGCGCACGACATTTACGAATTGCTACATGCACACCAAATCAAACTCGAACAAAAGGGTTTTGCTATGGGTGTCAGGGTTGAACATCCACAGGAATTGATCGACAGCATTCAATATCATTGCGATAACAGAGGTGATTACTTACCTGCAGCAAGTTATAGCCTGGTAGAGCAAGTGGAAGACCGTGGTGTTTACTCATTCTGTATGTGTCCGGGTGGTAGAATAGTACCCGCAGGAACCAGCGATCATGAAATTGTTGTCAATGGCATGTCTGCATCAAAAAGAAACTCCCGTTTTGCCAATTCCGGCATTGTGGTAGAAATAAAGCAAGAAGACATTCCGGAGGAATTTCATCAGTTTGGTGAATTATCGGGTCTGAGATATCAGCAATATCTGGAAAATCTGGCGTATTTAAATAATGGAGGTTTAGGACAGGTAGCACCTGCGCAAAGACTTGCCGATTTTGTCAGAGGTAAAGTATCTGCAGATTTACCAGAGTGTTCATACATGCCCGGATTAATCTCTTCACCCTTACATTTCTGGTTACCTGAACACATTTCTACCCGACTTAAACAGGGTTTTAAATTGTTCGATAGAAAAATGAGAGGTTATCTGACCAATGAAGCAGTGGTAGTTGGTGTGGAAACGCGCTCCTCATCAGCAGTGAGAATACCAAGAGACAACGAAACAGGTCAGCATATTGAAATTAAAGGCTTATATCCTGCCGGTGAAGGTGCCGGTTATTCAGGAGGTATTACATCCTCAGCCATTGATGGTCAGAATGCAGCAAATCATATATTTGATTTGATCCAATCTTCGGGTGTCTGACCCAAATATTTTATAAAACTTCTTCTGTAATCGTAGTTGGTTTTAAAACCGGCTTCTGATATAATCATCCTGAGTGTTTCAGGTTCAGTATCAACAGCACTCCTGAAGGCGCTTAATATGTATTTTATCCGGTATTCATTCATAAGTTTTTTAAAGTCTTTCTGAATGTAATACCTGATACAAAACTGAATATGATGGGGAGGCACTTCAAAAACTTTTATCAAATCATTGGCTTTAAAATCAGGATTCAGATATGGTCGTCCATTTTCAATAAAAGCAATTATTTTTTCTGATAAACCATCAAAATAATCCGAATAAGTTTTCGCTTCATCAGCAGCAACCAACATGCTGTGACTAACCTGCTTTCCATTGGCATTACCTCTTTCCAGTAATGGTCTTAATTTATCCTTTGTTGGCAATCCATACAATATTCTTGGATTCATCAGGATAATCAGTGACAGGATTGCATGAAGCAAGACAGTAATGTTAAAAAATAAATTCGTATCAAAACTATTTCGAAAATCAGGAATAATTTTATAAAGTATAATGGAACAAAGAGGCACAACAGTCAGAATCAGACTAACAATTGCTATCAGATTTAACCAACGGAAATTTGATGTAAAAGCCCTGATGGTATTCTTGTCTGAAAATTGCTTTTTATTTCTGAAAACTGAATAAATAATCCGGAGACTTGCAAAAATATAGGCAATAATTGATAAAACCCTTAAAACTCCTCCCATCCACGCCGGAATAAAAATCAGCCGTTGATGCATATATGCATCGATGTTTTGAATGGCTGCATTTGCAATTTCCAATTTATATTCGATGGGTTTGAACAGATAAGGTATCAATAAAACCATATTCACAAAAAACGGAATCAGGTGTAACAGATCCTTGTCCCTGAACTGATTTTCATCATATACCAGACCTCTGATAAATAAATACAACATAGGACCTGCAAGAAAGAGCATAGGTCCTGAATTGCTATTCAGAAGCATCAATAATCTTGCTGAGCCACCGTTTATGACAATATCGAACAATATTGACTGAAAAGCCACTATAATCATAAAAATGGAAAAGAATAAAATATTTTTATTGAGTTTCCAGTTATAGATTAACATCAATACTGCTAAAAAAATATTAAAACAAGCAATCAGAAAAGCGATACTTACCATAGAACTGAATTTTTCAGAAAATGAGCATTGTTTGCACTAATTCATTTGCAAAAATAATGAAATATACCGATAAAAAAAACTGCTTACCAGGGTAGGTAAACAGTTCTCTGTAATTTTAAAACTTACTGATAATGG
>JBILFS010000094.1:0-7088 GCA_044351455.1 Paludibacter sp.
GCATCATAGCCCAATACTGTAAGATAAGAAGACACCAAAGCAGAAGTCTGACCGGTCCAGCAATAAATTACATTTGTAGCAGCAGGATCAAGATTTTTGATGCCATCACCGGCAAGTTTCAAAGTTTCATTCAAACGGTAAGCTTCTTTGATATGACCGTAAGTAGTTACATCAGCCTCAGTCCAGTAATTTACAATGAAATAATTAGCAGGTGTAGTCAAAACATCTGAAGCATTGATACCTCTGAAACCCTGGCTCAGCATATAGGTTACCCTTTTTGCAAGAATTGCGGCTCCTGTAGTATCGGCAGCTGTAAAACCAGTTGCATCGAATGCCGGTAAAGAGAAAAGTACCGGAGTTTTGGTTGTGTTGGTTGTTGACCAGTTGGCGTGTCCTTTACCAATATTAGCAATGTTGGCAGTCCAGGAATCAAAAACAGCATTCCAGCTACTCATACCCCATTTCATGATTTTAGCAGTTTTGAATCCGCTTAAACGTAAAGCTGTTACAGCTACTGCCGCATTTTGTCCGGTATAGCACGTAACAACAATAGGTTTTGTTGCTCCCTGAGCAGCAGTAAGTACATTAGCAAGCGTACTGTTAATAGCACCGGCAATATGACCTTTTGTTGAAAAATCGGCAGCCGAACGCAAGTCAATGATGTGTAGATTTGCAGTTCCGGTAGTATTCATGGTAGGAGCATCAATAACCCAATCGGAGGTCATATTATTCAAATCCATACTGTTAGCCTTCATGTAGTCGGTCATTACTTTGAAATGATCCACTTTTGGTTCTTCAACTTCATCAATACAGGAAGTTAATGTAAAACTTACAAGAGCAAAGCAAAAAATTGCTGATTTAAAAAAATGATTTTTTTTCATGACATTTGATTTTTTTTAAGATTGTTTTTTTATTTGAAATTTATCCTCCACAACTTCCGGATGCCGGTTTTGGTTTGGCATTAGGATCCTGATTCGGATTGAAGGCCTTATAGCCGCCTTCGAGACTTTTTACGTTTTTATATCCCAGTTGTTTCAGAGCTATAGCTGCCAGAACACTGTTGTTTCCCCCATTACAGTAAAGCACAATTTCGGTATTTTTTTCCGGAGGATACATGTATTGTTCCATCCAGAATTCTCCCGAAGCAATTTTAAATTCCAGCAAACCTTTCGGGATTGATACCGAACCCGGAATATTGGCAGTATAATAATCTGAAGGTTGACGAACATCTATCAAAAGAAAATCTTCTGTTTTTTCTACTTTTTGTTTCAATTCATCCACCGTAATTGAAGTAATTTCCGGTTTATAACATGCTGCCATATCAGTGGCATCTTCATGTATTCCCCTGCAGGAAGCCATCAGACTGATAGCTACGAGCAATATTGATAATTTAATTGTATGTCTCATCTTTTTGCAGGTATTTAAAAGGCACTGAATCTGCCTGTGCGTTCGTTCCATTTCACAAACCAGTACCACAGTAAAATTAATCCAAGTATCAATACAAAGGCACCATCATAACCCATATAATCAGGCAGATAATTGCGGAATTTGGCACTTTGTGGTAAGATATTATCAACCACAGGTACTAAGAATTTATTTGATAAAGGAGAGATAAGTATCAGTCCTAAGGCTGAAAACCAAAGTTTGATTTGTCCTTCACCTACACGCCAGAGTGTACCTACAGCACATCCGCCTGCGATGGTCATACCTAATCCGAAGATGAAGCCCCCGACGGCTGCCTTCGCCCAGAAGTGTGGAAATACCCAGGTCATTTCGCGGGCCCGGAGCGATACTTCGCCAACAGCACCAAGACCAAAAACCTTGATGGCGGTGAATCCAACCAAACTAACTACTAATCCGGCTATAACACCCTCAGAACCATGTGCTTCGCCACTCATGAATGGATCACGGAATGCTTTTACAATGCAGAAACGTGAACGCTGTGAGATTAGTCCCATAAGTCCGGCAATGATGATAAACCACGACATGACCATATTGGTTTTGGCATAACTGTAACTCATAACAGCCACTCCAATCAGCACAATCACACCCAGCATAATCTGCCAGTTACCTTTTTCGGGTTTTGCAGCTAAATATGTATAGCTTTTACCTGAACTCCAACCCGGACGATTTTCCATCTCCCAAATCAGGTATTTCAGTGATAAGATAACACCTGCAAACATGGCAAAAGTGAAGATGAGAGCGCCACCCGACAATGCAGGTACACCACTGAAGAAGGATCCTATAGAACAACCTATCCCAACTGTTGCACCAATTGCCATGAGTGATCCACCAAGAAAACCTTTGATCATTTCACCTTTTGGTGGAATGCGCAAAGCAAATTCTTTGGAGAACAAAGCACCTGCAAACGAGCCCAGCACAATCAGAATGACCAGCATTCCGTAGTTGTTTTCGTTGACAGGAGTAACGGCCTTGTCGGCAAAGAGTCCAACCGCTGAATAGATATTGTCGCCCACATTGGCAACACCACCACTTGCACCCCACGGACTTTTCACAGCAAAAAGAAATGTATTGAGCATGCCCAAAACAATCCCACCCACCCAAACAGGCCAGTGTTTGCCGAAAAATGTCTGAAATAAATGTGCAAGAGGATGATTACTTTTTGACTCAGCCATATCGCCTATGCTTTTTTAACAACCATGCGGGTTACGCCACCATCTAATTCAGTTATTTCCACAAACTCGTTGCCTGTTTTTGTGCACCAGTTTGGTAAGTCGGTTTTTGTTCCCGGATCGGTTCCAAACATTTCAAGTGCATCACCTGATTTTAAATCTTTCATTGCTTTCGCAACTTTCATCATGGGCATAGGACAAGATAGTCCCTTACAGTCTAATGTCAATTTGATTTCCATAAATTTTATTTTAAAAAGTTAACGATGCAAAGGTTTCATTTTTTAAAATATCTGCAATGAGAACAGGTATGATGTAAACCATGCAATTAAAACCGGTTTTATCAGTAGAAAACATGATCTAAATCAATATTTATTCAGTAAAAAATCATTTTTCATCCTGAATTGATGATATTTTTCTTTAATATAAATGTGTAATTATATTGATATTCGGAAATTATGATTATTTTTGACCACGAATTATAAGTTGAATGACGTCATTCACCCGTAAATTACATCGTTAACCTTTTGTAAATCAATGCTGAATAAATTAAACAAAGAAGAAAGTGTACGAAATAGCTGTACACTGAACAAAGCGATTGCCGATTGTTTCGAAAAGCTGACCGATGAGGAATTGTTGTTGCTGGAGGAGAACAATGTAATGCTGACCTATAAAAAAGGTGAGAATCTTTGTAAGCAGGGAACCCTCGCTTCCCACATCATGTATATTTGTTGCGGATTGGTAAAAGTTTATATGGAGAACGATAATGCGTCGTTGATTCTCAAAGTTTTACCGGCAGGCAATATGGTAGGATTAACGGCTTTGCTGGATGGTTCGCAGATTTTTAAATATTCTGCCACAGCTTATCAGGAATGTAAAGTCAGGTTAATTGATATTGGAGTTTTCAAAAAAATTATCCTTCAGAATCCTGCATTTGCCAAGGAAGTGATAAACATATTGTGTGAAAACCTGGTTCAAACCCAGACCAGATTTTTTTCTTACACCCAAAAACAATCTTATGGTAAGATGGCAGATACGCTGATTTGTTTGTCGTGTAATATATTCAAATGCAGCGAATTTGAATTGAATCTTACGAGAAAGGAGTTGGCTGAACTGACCGGTTTAACACCGGAAAGCGTTATAAGGATTTTATCAAAATTTAAAGCTGACGATTTGATCAAAATTGAAGGTAAAGTGATTTCCATTAAAAATATGGAAAAACTAAAACAGATAAGCGATTACGGATAAATCAATCAGCCATTCTGACTAATCATCAACAGAACTTTTTTATTTAATATTGTTATTTCTTTTCCATTGACGGAGATGATACCATCGTCGTGAAATTCGTTGAGCACTCTGCTCACACTTTCGCGGCTCGTATCTACTAAGTTTGCAAGTTCCGACTGCGAAATTGGCAGTTTAAAAGTATCCTCTTTAAAGATTTTCTCGGAGAACTCAAGAAGTGCATCGGCCATATTCCCCCTGATTTGTTTTTGTGTCCGGTTTGCACACCTGCGAAACGATTCGAGTTCATTCTGACAAAGGTCTATTATAATTTCGTTGGAGTAATCTCTGTTTTCAGTAAGTATTTTCTGAAAAATACCCAAATCGATAAAACAAACTTCTGATTCTGTAACAGCAGTTACCGAATATTGATTTATTTTATTTCCAAATGTTGTGGGAAGTCCGAGATAGCTTGGGGCTTTAACCAATCTTACTATCTGATCGTGATAAGGTCCTAATAAGTGGATTTTCACCAGGCCTTTTCTCAAAAAAACCACATTGGTCGAAAACATGCCCTGTTTGATGATTGAATCACCCTTTTTAAATTTTAATTCCAGGTGATTATCAGTAAGTTGCTCAAAGCTTTTATCGCTTAACATGGCTGCAGCTTTCTGATTAAAAGGACAGTGTTTACAATCGTTTTGCATTATGTGTGGGTATTATGATTTCGCAAATATAATTAATGTGATGCAAATCACAAAATTATGAAACTTAATACACATTTTTAAAAGGATTATTTATTGTCAATATACATATATTTGCAGAAATATTTCTTTAATTAAAAAATCGCATAAGATGGAAAAACCGAATGAACTAACAATGGAGCAGTTACAATCACAGATTGACAAGCTTAGTAAAAAAGTTGGTAAACTTGAAAACGGAAGAAAAGATCAGTTGTCAATTGCCGTTGTATCAGGTGATATGGATAAAATTCTTGCCACAATGGTCATTTCAGTTGCTGCAGCTGCAATGGATACAAAAGTTAAACTTTTCTTTTCATTTTGGTCATTGTCTGCATTAAGAGACCCTAAGAAAAATCCTAAAGGAAAAGACTTTATTTCCAAAATGTTTGGAATGATGCTACCCAAAGGAAAAAATAAGCTCAGTTTATCAAACATGAATATGGCAGGCATGGGGCCCATGATGATTAAAATGCTCATGAAAAAGAAAAATGTGATGTCATTAGACGAAATGTTTAAACAGGCAGCTGAATTAGGCATTGAAATTACAATCTGTGAAATGTCTATGGATTTGATGGGATTCAAAAAAGAAGAATTCATGGATTATCCTCATCTCAGATATGCTGGTGCAGCAACATTTGTTGCAGATGCCGGTGAAAGTGCATTCCAGTTATTTATTTGATTCTTATTCTTTCAAATATATTTATTAAAGATCATAACAAATTAAAAATTACAATTATGTCAGAAGATTTAAAAAGCCTCAAGTCAGATTTAGTAGTAGATGCCCGTGGAACAGCTTGTCCTGGTCCGCTATTAGCAGCAAAAAAAGCAATCGGTGATATCGAATCCGGAGAAATCATGGAAATCCTTTCTGCTGATGAAGGTACCAAAAACGACATCCCCCGCTGGTGTGATAAAATTGGTCATGAATATCTTGGTTTTGTGGATGAAGATAGCTACAGCCGTCTGTTCCTCCGCAAAGAGTAAAAATAATAAACACAAAAGGCACAAAAGAAAGACTAAGGAATCACAAAAGATAAATATTTATTTCCTGATATCAAATCAATTATATTAACCAGTATCATTGATTCATTTTGGGTGATTATATTATTTCTTTTGTGCCTTTTGTGGTTAAAAAAACAAAAATCATGAATACCGAAAAACTCCCCCCAAAAATATTGGTTTTTTCAACCGATTTAATTTCCGACCCCGGTATCGACCAGGCTGGTTTGAAGAAAATTCATTATGCTCCCTATGTTTATGTGATAAGTTTACCATGTTCTTCCGGCATCAAACCAAAATGGATTTTACATGCCCTTGAAAGTGGTTTTGATGGTGTGTTTATTGCAGCCGACGGTCATGAATGTTCTTATAGCAGTCGTTGTGCCGATCATACCAATACCATCGTGGAAACTTCACAGGTTTTGATGAAAGAAAAGGGAATCAATCCCAAAAGAGTAAGAATGGCTGCCCTGTGTTCAGTTTGTGCAGAACCCTTTATGAATCATATGCAAAATTATGCCAAAATTCTGGAAGGAATAACTGAATAGCGGCATACAGCAAGTGGCATGTGCAAAATGTAATCTCATGCCGGAAATCACAATCTTTACTTGTAAATAAAGTACATAATCATGAATAACAACGAAAAAATATATGATGCCCTCGTTATTGGTGGAGGTGTGGCTGGTCAGGAAACCGCCCTCAACTTAGCCGATATGGGGAAACAGGTTTTGCTGGTGGAAAAAGGTTTGTCCATCGGTGGAAAAATGATTCAATTGAGTAAGGTGTTTCCAACACTCGATTGTGCCGCCTGTATTACAACACCGAAAATGTCAGAAACTGCCCGTCATCCCAACATCACCATGATGTTAAACAGTGATGTAAACGGAGTGGTTAAAAAAGATAATGAATTTGAAATTGATGTTACCAATAATCCGCGTTATGTCATTCCAAAAGACTGTACAGGATGTGGTGAATGTGAAATTGTTTGTCCCGAGGTAAGAAGCGACGATTATAACGCTAATCTTGCCGGACGAAAAGTGGCTTATATTCCTTTCAATCTGGCCAATCCCCGTATTGCCACCATCGATCGTATGGATCATTCTGCGCCTTGTATCAACGAATGTCCGGGTGGTGTAAAGCCATATGGTTATATCACACTGGCAAGAAATGGTCAATACGAGGAAGCCATGAAACTTCATTTGGAGGATATCCCATTTCCGGGAAGTCTGGGACGTGCCTGTTATGCTCCCTGCGAAAATGCCTGTAGTCGTGCTGCTCTCGAAGGTGGTGTGGATATCCGTCGTATCAAAAGGTATTTTGCAGATTGGTATTATGAAAAATATCCAATTGCTCCGGCCGTTGAGATTAAAAATAAAACGGATAAGAAAATTGCAGTCATAGGTTCCGGTCCCGCCGGTATTACCTGTGCCTATCACCTGGCATTGAAAGGCCATCAGGTGAAAATATTCGAAGCTGCCCCCGGTGCAGGTGG
>JBILFS010000095.1:0-7060 GCA_044351455.1 Paludibacter sp.
CGAAAACAGAATTTACAAGGATAAAGGTTTTGAAGAGAGTACCAATCAGGATGAAGTAGTTGCCCATATTGACAAACGATTAGAGCCCTTCAAAAAGGATTTCATCAGGGAAGTAGTCAGAGAGGATATACTCAAACTTCTTGAAATCAAGATGATGCGTATTACCAAATTCGACTCTGATAAGGCGAATGATACGCTTATTGCCCTTCAGAAGAAAATTCAGGAAGTGGAATACAACCTGGAAAATCTGGTGGATTTTACGATTTTCTGGTATCAGACATTGAAAGAAAAGTACGGTAAACATTTTCCGAGAAGAACCGAGATTCGTAACTTTGAAACCATTGTGGCAACTAAAGTTGTGGAAGCCAATGAGAAATTATATGTCAACAGAGAAGAAGGTTTCGTTGGAACAGGTTTGAAAAAAGATGAATTTGTATGCAACTGTTCTGATATTGATGATATTATTATTTTCTTCAAAGATGGAAAATATAAAATTGTGAAGGTGATGGATAAACTATTCGTTGGTAAAAATATCCTGCACCTTGATGTTTTCCGTAAGAACGACAAGAGAACAGTTTATAATGCAATTTACAGGGATGGTAAAACCGGACCTTATTATATCAAACGTTTTGCCGTAAACGGAATCACACGTGATAAGGAATATGATGTAACACAGGGAACTGCCGGCTCGAAAATCGTATATTTTACCACCAATCCAAATGCAGAAGCCGAAGTAATCAGGGTTACATTAAAACCGAAGCCACGCATTTCTAAACTGATTTTTGAAAAAGATTTCAGCGAAATTGCCATCAAGGGCCGTCAGTCGATGGGAAATATCCTGACAAAAAATGATATTCATAAAATTGCCCTGAAACACAAAGGAGGTTCAACGCTCGGTGGTCGTCAGGTTTGGTTCGACCGGGATGTTTTGCGCCTGAATTATGATAACAGGGGTGAATATCTTGGAGAATTTCAAAGTGAAGATCAAATTCTGGTTGTTTCATCGAAAGGAGATTATTATACTTCAGGATTTGATTTAAGCAATCATTACGAAAAGGATATCCTAATCATTGAGAAATTCAATAATGATAAGGTTTGGTCGCTGGTGCTTTTTGATGCTGAACAAAAATTTTATTATCTGAAAAGATTCCAGTTGGAGACATCTCAAAAAACACAAAGTCTGTTGGGGGATAATGCTGATTCAAAACTTATTGCTTTATCCGGGCAGGACTATCCGCGCTTCAATGTTACTTTAGGTGGTCATGATTCTTACCGTGAAGCCATTGAGATTGATGCTGAAGAGTTTATAGGCGTAAAGAGTTACAAAGCGAAAGGAAAACGCATCACTACATTTGAAGTTGCAACAATAACAGAGTTGGAACCACTCAGATTTAATGAGCCGGTAAGTTCAGGCAATGATGATGAAGGGGATAACGGAAACGGGGAAGAACCGGATGAATTGTCTTCTGATAGTTCAGATACCGATAACCGTAGCACGGATGAGAAAGATAAGAAAGACGAGGTCAAACCGGTTGAGGATGAAGTGATTGATCAGAGAAAGATTATTGATGAGATTACGGGACAGATGACTTTGTTTTGAGTAATAAAAAACCCTGATAAAAAATGAATTTATCAGGGTTTTCTTTGCATAAATGATTTTATCAGAACAGCCTGTACGAAATCCCCAGTTTTACCACCGGATAAATTCCCGCCCAGTCAAAACCATTAACGGTGTCAATTAATTTCTGGAATGAGGCATTTTGAGAGTTTCCGCCAAACATACCGGTTCCGTTCAGGGTGATGTCGTAGGATTGCATCATAATGGCACCTAATTCCAGTGACATGGCTAATCCGCTTTTTCTGGCGATATTTCTTCCAAGACCAAGTCCAACATACGGAGCCGGTGTCTTCCCTGGTTTCATATGCACTTCCAGTTTGCCAATTTCATCCGGCGTGAAGGTGATGTCGCCAATCTTCATCGATTCTGCAGATTTTACCATGGCATTCGCATGAAACGTCGTTTGAACAAATCCACCGGTAACATACAAACTTCTTCCGAGATAAATATCGGCCATCACAGAATATCCGCCGGTTTCAAATGTTGGAGTAATATCCAGATTCAAATCGTTAAACGCATACTGAAAATTGGTGGGTACGTAATCTGCAATTAACTCACTGTTAAGCATTTCGTAAGAACCACGAACCGATAACCAATTGGTTATGCCAATGATAACATTTCCGCCTAAACCGTGGGTTGATGCACTGGCGCCAATGGCTACGCCAAATCCTTTTTTAGAACTTTCGTCCTGAGCTGTAGCTGTTATGCACATTGCTGCGACAACAATTAGCATTAAATATTTCTTCATATTTTTGTTTTTAAATGATTATTGTAAAGAGCTCAATACATCGTCAGATAGCACAGCCTTGTAAACCACATTGATCGTGTTGTTGGTAATTGCTACCGGAATGGTTACAGTTGTTGCCGGTCCACTTGAATCAAAATCCAGGTCCCGGGTATAGGTTACATTGGCCGTAGTTTCATTGATTTTGTCAATTCTTATGCTACCACTTTCGTAATTACTTCCGAAGGTTACATCAAAAGTATAATTTACACCATAAGTGAATTTTGCACTTCCAACTCCGTTCTGAAGGCTGAAACTTTTATTTCTAAAGGAAGTGCTGTTGTAATAATTTACAGTTGTACTGGGTTTTACTAAAAGCATTGAATTAGTTTTAGAAGTTGCCGATAAATCAAAATTGACTGTTAACCGGTTAGCTGCATCAGGACTCGTGATTGTAATATTGTAAGTCTGGCCGGAACAAAGATTATCAATATCAATGCTGGAAGGTGAGAAAGTATATTTCTGCCCTGCGGAATTATAAGGATCTTCAAATGTAATTCTTGTTTTTGTATTTGAAGGAACAAGCTGTAATTGGATATTATTATAATACGAGTCATCTGGATCTATATACTGAGTGGTTGATTTGCTGAAATTAGATACGATACCATTTGCATTAATTTTGATTCTTATCCTACTGTCATTTTCACCTAAATTTCCATTGAAGACAAATTTCACACCTTCATCACAAGTATCTTCATCCCAGTCCCAGTTCCAGCTACTCAGGTGGGTAACTGTTTCTTCCAATACTAATTTGCCACCAACGAGTCGGATTGTGTCAGTTTTTTCGTATTTCCATTCTCCGCTACCTTCATCGAGGCTCCAGAGTTCAATAACATCACCATTCTTAACAGGCTGACCTGTTTTTGGATTGATAAGCGTAGTCGGAACGGATGTTTTAAGTGTTACACCGCCACCGGTAAACGATTTGACATCAGTGCCGCCGGCAGTAACATTCACATTGAACATTCCTGCTGAGATAAACTGAACCTGTTCCTCCTGATTATTTCTGACAGTAGTAACATTCGAACCACCCGGAAATGCACCCACTGCATCTTCTGATTTCGGATCAAAATAAACTATTTCTGTTTTTACAGTTCCGTTTACAACATTTCCACTTGCATCTTTCAAAACTGTTCCTTTCGGAATGACAACGGTTTGTTCGCCACCATTCATTGTTTGAGTGCCTGTGTTGGCAATCATTCCATTCAGGGTGGTTGTGAAATTGTTGTTTACGGCAATTGAAATACCTGCAGGAGGAGTAGCTGTGTTGATAAGTTTAATTTCCTCTCTGTTTTCACCAATTTTATGGATGAAAATTTTCTGTGTAGCATCCACATACCCGTCAATTTCTGTTGTAACGGTGAATTCGAGGGGCTCGGCTGAGATTTTAGTTGAGTCGATTTTACGTGGATCAATAACAAACAACATATACCCAACACTGGAAGAATAAACACTTTGTTTGGCTGCAAGGTTGTTGTAAAGGTCAGAGCCATTTTTTCCTCCGATTGTAACCTTAACGGTTTTACCTTTGATATAGGTATTTGTTTTTGCATCAATGAATTCAATTTGCACGGAAGTGTTGAATTCAGGATTAGAGAGTACAAGCTGAAGACTGTCAAGCGAACCTTGTAATTTGTTGAGATCATCTTGTAGGGTACATTTCGAGAAAGACAGCACTAAAAGTACTGTAAGAAGAGGAATAAAAAGTTTCTTCATAACAAAAAATATTTAATTAATAATTAATTAGATTTTTTGCAACTGGAAACATTTTTTTTGTTCAAAATTGAAAAAATTATTGGAAATTAAAAGTGTAACATTTTTTATAGAATATTGTTTAGAAATTTTACGAAAATATTACAAAAAGCAACAACTTTGTTTCGATTTAAAGAAAAAAGCCTGATAGCATAGGGCTTTCAGGCTTTTAAATCAGATTAAAATGATTTACATATTAGAATAATCTGTATGAAATGCCCAGTTTAACAACCGGGTAAACTCCCGCCCAGTCGAACCCGTTCACAGTGTCGATAAGTTTCTGGAAGGAAGCATTTTGTGAGTTTCCACCAAACATGCCGGTACCATTCAGGGTGATGTTATAAGACTCCATCATGATGGCACCAAACTCCAGCGTCATGGCTAAACCACTTTTTCTGGCAATATTTCTTCCCAGGCCAATACCAAGGTAGGGCGCCGGAGTTTTTCCGGGTTTCATTTGCACTTCCAGCTTGCCAATTTCATCAGGAGTAAAAGTAATATCTCCGATTTTCATTGATTCGGCTGATTTCACAGTTGCATTGGCATCGAATACAGTCTGAACAAATCCACCCGTAACATATAAACTTCTTCCCAGGTATAAATCGGCCATCACAGAGTAACCACCTGTTTTAAATGTCGGGGTAATGTCCAGATTCAGATCATCATTAAACGCATACTGAAAATTTGTGGGCACATAATCGGCAATTAATTCATTATTAAGCATTTCGTAAGATCCGCGAACCGACAACCATTTGGTTAATCCAATGATAACATTACCACCTAAACCATGAGTTGATGCACTGGCGCCGATTGCCACACCAAATCCTGAATCTTTTTTGGGCTTTGGAGTAATTACCTGTGTACCGTTATTGGAGTTGTTATTAATGATAACAGCCTGAGCTGATGCACTTAAACATACAGCTGAAATAACAAATAATACTATAAACTTTTTCATACTTTTACTTTTAATTTCATTCATAATTATTGTAACATACTCAGGATATTATCAGGAAGTACTGCTGTGTATACAACGTTTATCACATTGTTAGAAATAGTTGCAGGAACGGTTATACTCTGTGGAAGTGTGCCATCACTGAAATTAATATTAGGCGTGAAAGTCACATTCGCAGTTGTTTCACCGGTTTTGTCAATTTTCAGATTTGCTGTTCCTGAATTATTGCCAAAATATCCGTAGATGGTGTAGTTCACACCTGTTCTCAGGTTAATACTTGCTTGTCCGTTTGTCAGATAAAAGTAATTCCAGTTGCTCGTTGGAGTTCTGTAATAGAAAATTGCACTGGGTCTCACCAAAATTTGCGTATTTGTTGCTGATGTTGCGGATAAGTTCAAATTCACCGTTATTTCATTTGTTGGAACAATTGTTTGATTTACCGTGATTTCATAGGTTTGTCCGGAACATAAATTACTAATATTGATGGAAGATGGAGAGAATGTCAATGGTCTTCCGGGATCTCCACCGGCATCTGTGAAAGTAACCGTAGTCGGTGTATTAGAAGGTGTATAATACAGTTGAAGATTATCATACCAATAATCGTTCGGGTCTACTTTTACAGAACTTGATTTTGTAAACGAGCCATTATTTGCTGTAGCAACCACAGAAGCGTAATTATTATTTCCTGTGATATTGCCTTTGAAAATAAACTTAGGTCCATAAGTACAGGTGCTGTAATACCAGTCCCAGTTCCAGCTACTTAAATGTTTAACAGTTTCTTCTAAAACCAAATCGGTACCGGACTGACGGACTGTGTCCATTTTTTCAAATTTCCATTCACCATTTCCTTCGTCAAGACTCCATAATTCAATTACATCACCCGCCTGAACCAGTCGTCCCAGTTTTGGATGCATAAAGCCCTTTGGAAGAACTGTTTTCAGGGTAATACCTCCATTAGTTAATGTTTTAACATCATTTCCGCCGGCTGTTACATCAACATCGAACATCCCTGCAGAAAGAAACTGTACCTGTTCTTCCTGATTATTCATTACCACACTAACATTTGAACCACCCGGAAATGCATCAACTGCTTCATCAGATGTTGGATCAAAATAAACAATTTCTGTTTTAACAGTACCTGATAATATATTCCCGGTTTCATCTTTCAAAACAGTACCTTTTGGGATGGCAACACTTTGTTGTCCTCCATTCATCAATTGCGTGCCGGTATTAGCAACAACACCACTTAATGTTGTAGTGAAGTTATTGTTAACAGCAACTGTTACTCCGGCTGGTGCTGAAGTAATATTGATAAGTTTTACAACGGCTGTATTCAATTTGGTATGACTGATAATCACTTTCTGAGTTGCATCCACATATCCGTCGATGGAAGTTGTAACAGTAAACTCAAGAGGATCAGTGCCGATTTTTGTTGTATCTACCGCATGCGGATCAATGATAAAGTCAATAAACCCTACCTTGGTAGTGTAAGAAGTTTGTTTGCTGCCAAGATTGTTGAAAATGGCTGCTGCATTTTTTCCATCGATGGTTACCGTGATGGTTTTTCCGGAGATATAATCATCTGTTTTGGCATCCCGGAATTCAATGTGTGCGTACGTGCTGAATTCAGGATTAGCGATTACAATCTGAAGACTATCAAGTGATTCTTTTAACTTGTTGAGGTCTTCCTGAAGGGTACATTTCGAGAAAAACAGTACCAGAAGCACTGCTAAGGGGAGGATAAAAACTTTTTTCATGACTAAAAATTGTTAAGTAATATTAATAGGATTGTTTGCAAATGTAAACATTTTTTTTTAAAATTATAAAAAAAATTGTATGATACATCCTTTGAAACAATCAATTGTTATATAATGTTTAAGTACAATAAAAAAAGTTGGTAATATCGATATCTATTACCAACTTTTATCTGTATATAATTTGTTTTTTATTTGTC
>JBILFS010000096.1:0-7059 GCA_044351455.1 Paludibacter sp.
TTGCACAAAATGCTACAAGGGATGGAGAAAATGTGACAGGGTGGAATGGTGGTTATATTCCTAACTTCGCATCGTGATGACAGTTAAACCAAATAATTCATTTCACGCAAAGCGTTCAGCTTTTTTGATTTTTGGCATAAAAACCATAAGCAATACAAATGCCAGTGGGTACATCAGTCCGGCCCAAATCCACAGCGGATCGTAGGAATGATTTTCGACTACCCAGCCAATGCCGCGGTTTACAAAAAATGCGGTGAGTGCACCAAAAGTACCTGTAAGTCCGAACATAGTCGAAGCGGCTTTGCTGCCAAACACGTCGCCAATGGCTGTGGAGTAATTGGTTATCCACAAGCCATGCGCAAAGAAAAATACAGAAATCAAGGCAATTACGCTGTAAGCGGCATCTACTTGTTGGATAAATAACACCGAAAGTGTTAGCACTGCTGCAATTGCCATCAGCGATTTGCGGGCAATGTTAATGCTGGATGTTTTTTTGAAAATCTTATCGGATAAATAGCCTCCCAGAATATTCGACAATCCCAACACCAAAAATGGAATCCAGAATAACTTACCAATCACATCGATGGAAATTCCCCGACTTTCACTCATAAACTTGGGAATCCAAAACATAAGGAAGTAAAAAATGGGATCGAAAAGCATGCGCATTCCTATAAAAATCCAGGCGTTTTTGCTCCGAAGCACAGCCGAAAATGAGTATTTATCACTTGCCGGATAAGCAATTTTTCGTTTAGTATTAAAGTTAGGAATTACTTTCAATTCCGAATGCTTTTTGTTGTTAAAGTAGAGCCAGAAGACCAACCACGGCACACCTAATGCAGCAGTAGCAAGAAATACCATTCGCCAACCAACAGTATCGAGTAGAGTTATTGCTAACAACGGAGCTACAACAGCCCCAATTGCCGAACCACCAATGGCAATGCCCGTGGCCAACGACCGTTTTTTCTCCGGAATCCATTCAATTACTGCTTTTATAACACCGGGGAAGCAGGCACCTTCGCCCACACCAAGTATAAATCTGAAAATGGCAAATTCGGTAACCGAACCGGCAACGCTATGTAAACCCGAAGCCACTGTCCATATTGCCAGCGAGAGTGCAAGTCCGAGGTTGGTGCCGAAGCGGTCGATAAATACGCCACCCAGCGTAAACATAAGCGCATAACCCACAATAAATCCACCCGTTATCCAACTGTAATCCGTATCGGAAATGGGAATGTCTTTCTTTATCTCGATAATGGCAATGGACAATACCTGCCTGTCTAAAAAGCTGAGCGCTGTTAATATAAACAGTAACCCTACAATTATCCAGGGAATGATTGATTTTGTGTTTTGTGTTTCGTGTTTCATGATTATTAGGGGTTATACAAGTTAGATTTTAGTTACCTTTTAATGATTTTAGCTCGCATCAAACCAGCTGTTGAACTTACGCTATAAAAATAGACTCCCGCAGTGATATTTTCAGTTGTATTCCAGGTATATAAATTGTTTGTGCAATTCGAATCAACATACACCAATTGTCCATTTATATCGTAAATTCTTAAGGTGATTGGACTGTCGGCAGGTAATTGTCGGAAGTCGAACACCGGATTGTTGACAAACGGATTTGGATAAACAGCAACTTTATTTTCCAAACGAGCAGGTGCCATACCAGCAGCAGTTTTATCAATTTTATACTTAATAATACTGCCAGGAGCTTGAATACCAGCGGGGTTTGAGTAAGTCATTGCGTACAAATAATCGGACGACGAAGGATGTAACGACATGCCTTTGATACCATAATACTCGCAAAACACACCACTCGTTTCAGAAGCAACATCTTGATTTTCCACCACACTAAAATCTCTTTTGAGCACATACAACTGAGTTTTCGAATAATCGGTTATTGCATCTGTTTCCACATCAATCGTGTAGATATGCGCACCTCTTAGAAAATGACTTGGATAATAATCATCCGTTGCAAAATACATTTTACCATCGTTATTTTCCATCAAAAATGTATGGACTTTGTGCTGACTCTCTGCACCCATCCAATTGTTTACGGCCAGGGATGTTGACTTTAAATCGCCCAATAATAAAATTTTATCTTGTGTTGGATTATACTTAAATATTGCTACATTGCCATGCTCCTCGCTTGGAGTAGTGGCTTGAAAATGATTACTTACTGCAATATAGATATTTCCTTTGGAGGATGCTCCAATAGCCGACCAGCAAGAGTTAAGTCTGAATCCCGGAACAAGTGGTTTGCCATCTACCAAGCCATTATCGGTAAAATAGATGAGTTTTGCCGAATAATTATTCGTTTCGGCATGGACTTTAATAATGGCTAAGCCTTCGGTAGCTTCCGAATTCCATACAGGCGCATAAAAGTTCCCAAACTTATCCCAAACATTGATACCGCCAAAACATAAATTAAAGTTTGGAATTAAATTGTCCAATTCAAGCACTTCGGTACATGCCAATGTTTTTAAATCTATTTTACGAATGGATTTTGATGCTACGGTATTGTTGTTTGAAACATAAAAAAGCGATTTCCCATCTTTACTCAAAGTAAGATTAAAAAGCATCCACCAATTTGAGCCGCAAACACTTGTTAAATACTCAAATTTCCCTTGCGAACAAATTAAACGATAAATTTTCGATGTCGATTTTGATGTTAAACAATACACCGTATCGCCGGTTACAGTGGGAGCAATTGCACCAAAACTAGCTCCAATTACGGTATCATCCGAAAAATTAGCAGCAATAACAGTTGTATTAGCCGTAGCAAAATCATATTTCATTAAGCTCACAGCATGATTTATGGTATTCAAATAAAACAGATTTCCACTTGGGTCGGTGTACATTACATAACTTACAGCAGAAGATTCTCCAATTTTTGAAAAAGACACATTTTCCTGAGCTTGTAAAGAAAACGGAATAACGAAAAAAACAATTAGAATTTTAACGAAATGTAGTTTCAACATTTTAGTTTTTCAGTGTTAGCTCTTATTTATAATTGTATCATTTGTTTCAGGCGTATATCGCGCGACGAACTACCTATAAGTACTTCGAACACGCCGGCTTCAGTTATCCACTTATTCTTCAATTTGGAGAAAAATGCCAGTTGTTGCCTGGTTAATTCCATCGATACCTTTTTGGTTTCGCCACGTTTCAAAAATACCTTTTCGAAGTTTTTCAACTCTTTTTCGGGGCGGTCTTCGCTGGCTTTTACATCATTAATGTAAAGCTGTGCCACTTCGGCACCATCCACATTGCCTGCATTGGTGATTTTGAAAGTCACAAGATGATTTTTTCCCTTTTTCGAAATTTGTAAATCGCTGTATGTGAAATTGGTATATGAAAGTCCATGACCAAATGGGAAAAGTGGCGTTACATCATTTTTGTCGTAATGCCTGTAACCCACATAAATTCCTTCGGTGTACCAGGCATTCAGGCTGTCTTTGTGGTAATAATTATAGGATGGCGTATCCGACAATTTTACGGCAAAAGTTTCGGGCAATTTGCCGGAAGGATTTACTGCACCTGTCAGAATACCGGCTATCGCATTACCACCTTCCTGTCCGGCGTAATACGCTTCCACAATGGCATTTACGTCGTTTACCCACGGCATTGCTACGGCAGAACCATTCACCAAAACCACCACGGTATTCGGGTTTGCACGGGTTACTTCGGCAATTAACAGGTTTTGCTCGCCCGGAAGCAGAATATCTTTTCGGTCGTTGTTACCACCTTCAAAAAAGTTGGACAATCCGGCAAAAATGACCACCGCGTCGCATTCCTTTGCTAAGTTTGCAGCTTGCCGGATAGGATTTATCCCCGGCGTTTCCCACTCCAGGCGGATAAAATTCCGGTTCATACGTTTCCAAAACTCAATTTTAATATCTGCTGGTTCGCCTTCTTCCAATCGCATGGAAATATGTCTTTTACTGGTGGTGAAATGCGCTTCGAAATTATCTTTGCCGCCTGTTTCCCACTCGTCGATTTCCAATTTCCCATTTACATAAAGCCGATAGCCACATTCGCCAGCCGAAATTCCCAATTTATAATCGCCCGTTGCGGGCGGAATCAATTGCCCTGTCCAACGAACCGAATAACCATTGCGACTGATTTCTGGTTTTGGATTTGCCCAACCCCAGGAGAAATTCACTAACTCATCGATGGATGTTACTGTAGCATTTCCAACCAAATTCCGATTGCGGAAGTATTCGGCTTTTAGTCCCTGTTTGATTATGCCATTTTGGTTATTTTGCAAATATTTTGTTTCTACCACACTCATATTGCCTTCCAAACCACAACCTTCGGCATACACAATTTCGGTGTTTGGGCCACACACTTTGCGCAAACCATCCAACGGACTAACGGTATAAAAAGCAGAAACAGAAGCACTTCCGCCGCCTCCCAAACGAGCGGTAGTGGCGTTTGGTCCAATCACTGCCAGCTTTTTAATTTTCGAAAAATCGAGTGGTAAAATATTCTTTTCGTTTTTAAGTAAAACAATGCCTTCTTCCGCCACTTTACGGGTCAATAATTGATGCTTTTCGGTATTTATTTCGGCACTTAAGCTTGGTTTTTCGGCATCGAGCAAAGTTGTTTTTACTATAGCGCGTAAAATACGTTTTACTTTCTCGTCCAACTCCTTCACTGAAATTTTCTTATTCTCAATAGCTTTCAGCACATTGGCTTTGGTCATGTATTTTCCGGGTCCGGGCATTTCTATGTCGCAACCAGTCCAGATCGACTCTTCGCCATGCACCGCCCGCCAGTCCGAAACCACAAATCCTTTGTATTTCCAGTCTTTTCTCAATATATCTTCTAATAAGTATTTGCTTGCCGAAGTGCGATGACCATTCAATCCGTTGTAGGCCGTCATCACACCCCACGGATTTGCTTTTTCAACGGCCGTTTTAAAGCCCGGAAGGTAAATTTCCTGCATGGTTCGCTCGTCAACATAAGCCATTAAGTCTTCTTGCTGTGCTTGTTGGTTATTTACCGCCATCGATTTTACAACAGCTCCTATTTTTTCTGATTGTACTCCGTTGATAAATGCTGCCGCCATTTCGCCCGTTAATAGTGGGTCTTCGGAGAATACTTCGTAATTGCGACCACCCAGCGGTGTACGTTTTATATTAATCATCGGAGCTAACAAAATAGAAGAGCCGGTGGCACGCGCTTCACGCCCCAAAGCTGCGCCTACTTCGCTCACTAATGAACGATTCCAGGTGGCTGCCTGACCCACTGCCGTAGGGAAACAAGTGGCATTTCCAACCCAATTTCCCTGCTTGTCGAACACAATGGTAATGCCATGACCGCAATCGGTAACCTGCAAGGCAGGAACTCCCAGGCGTTCAATTCCCTTGAAATACCAATCGCTTTTACCCGAAAGGAAATCCGCTTTTTCGTCCAAAGTCATTAGGCGGCAAAGGTGGTTTACACGCTGCTCTACCGATTTGGTATTGTCCTGATAAATCGGAGTTTTTGTTTGTGCCGAAAGACTTGCAACTACACAAACTAACGCCAGTAAAAGTGATTTTTGAAACATGTTGATTTAAAATTAGTTGGAATTTGCAACAAGCTGTACCGGACCCATTAAACCCGAAGGCAAAGGGGTAGAACCCGCTTTTAAGAAATCGCCTTTTCCGACATTCGTATTCAAAATTTTTTGCTCCGGATTGCGTTTCAAATCAGCTAAATACTGATTGAGCCAGGTATTTGCAACTTCGATGACAATGTTGTTTTTGCCCACACGCAGTACATTATTTAATTTCAAAATGTGTGGTGGAAAGACAGAAGTTCCCACTTCTACTCCGTTCATAAACACACGTGCCACTTCGCCCACTTTTCCTAAATCAATTGAAAAGTCCTTATTGCCTGCTAAAAAATCGGTTGACACATTGAATGCCAATTTGTAACTGGCTAAACCGCTGTAACTGCTCAGCGCTTTGTTGGGGTGATTTCGCCAATCAATCAAACTGTCGAATTGCTGAATGGGGTCGAAACCATACCCAAAACTATAGCGCACATCCCAAGGACCCGCTAAATTTAACTGTGCATTTTCAGTTGTTTCAACCGGTTTTGTGGACGAAAATACACCTACTTTCGAAGGCAATTCTTTCGAAAAAATCACAAACACCGAACCATAACCATTTAACGAAACCGTACAATTAGTGCGTTTATTATCAGCAGAATAATCGGATAAAACAGTCGTTTCGGCACTAACGGGATTCCACAGTTGCGGTTTCATGCCCGTAGCACGTAACTGTAACTGAGCCTTTACAGGTACAGAATCCGTATTGCTGACAAAGTAAATTTCCTCTGTTCCGGTTGAACGATGAATATAAGCCAATTTTGAAGTTTTATTGTCTGCATTTGCTAAAAAATCAGGGATAATTCCTTTTTTGGATAATATTTCCTTTTCTGTATAGCCGGTAACTATAAGTCCTTGTCCGTATTTTTTGATTTGTTTTTTGGCAGCCGTTTTGCCCCAGATTTTGTCGGCAAGCAAGCGCATTTCCACTTCACGCGCTTTGAAATTGGCTAAACCATAAACCGTTGTTGGCTTTTTGCCAATAACAGTTGCTCCTTTTAGCAGTAAGTTTTCAATTACGTTGAGGACTTCAATACTCATTTTGCCATTATCGGGAAGCACTAAAACCGAATAAGTCATACCACATGGTAATTTAATTTTGCCATTTTCCACTTCGGTTGTTTGAAGCAATATCTCCGTATTAATATCGTCATAATCATAACCTTCGCCCAACGATTCTTTGGTATATTTATAACCTATACCAAAATTCGGAACTTCTTCTCCCTTATAATACGCCACATCGGCCACAAAATTTCCCTGCTGCAACATGCCACCAACACGAGCAAAATAATCGTGCATGGGTTTCGAAAGTGTCCACCACGTAAGTTTGGGCGAAATATGCGTGCCAGCACTGTAACTCCAGCCAGGCAAACCCGCTTCTTTGGGGCTCAACGTTCCAGTGTGATACACTACGCGCGTCATACCGTTACAAAAAGCATAATCGGCTAATTTTTTGA
>JBILFS010000097.1:0-7030 GCA_044351455.1 Paludibacter sp.
TCAATAATGGCATCAGTTTCCACCGGTTCATTCGATTCCAGTTCCTGACCATCTTTAGCCAGGGGAGCATCCGGACTTCCCTGTGAAATAACCAACAGTTTATCGCCAATAAAACCTTCGGAACCAATAGCTATTTGACAGTCAGTTTTTATAAATTTCAGGACATCTTTTTTAATCAACATATCCACTTTTACAGTTGAATCATTGATAATCTGTATATTATCTACAATACCAACATTTATTCCCGAAAAACGGACGTTATTTCCTACCTGCAAGCCACTTACGTTGTAAAAAGTAGTTGTCAATTTAAAAACAGGATTAAACAAGTTTTTTTGCTTCCCAATAATGAAAACTGCCAAAACAAATATGACTAAACCTCCGGTAACAAAGAGTCCTAAACGAATTTTGAATTTCTGACTATGATTTTCCATGATTGAATAAGTTAATTGGCTAAGAGTGTATGTATTGCTATTGTTCTCTTTTACAGCATTTTGTGGTCATTTGAAAAATGATTTAATAAGGCTATCGGTTGATTTCTCATAACTTTCAATGCTTCCATCGGAATAAACCTGACCGTTTTGCAACATGATGAGCCGGTCGGCTGTGGCGCGGGCACATTCAATATCGTGGGTTATTATGATGGAAGATGTTTTATATTTATTTTGAATATGATTAATCAGCAGACTTATTTCATCGGATGTTACCGGATCAAGTCCGGTCGTAGGTTCGTCGTACAGAATAATCTTCGGATCAATGATTATGGTTCGGGCTAAGCTGATTCGTTTACGCATTCCCCCTGAAAGTTGAGAAGGCATTTTATATAATGCATCACTTAAACCCACATTCTCCAGTGTTTCTTCAATTTTCGCATCCCGCTCTTTTTTTGTCAAATTCTTTTTTAATCTGATTAAGGGAAATTCGAGATTTTCTTTTATAGTCATCGAATCATACAAAGCACCACTCTGAAAAAGAAAACCAATTTCCTGCCGAAGCTCTGACATTTTTTTTATACTTAATGTGGTTACATCGTGATGAAATACCTGAATACTACCACTGTCGGCCTTCAACAATCCCACGATACATTTTATCAATACTGATTTTCCACATCCTGATTTTCCAAGAATAACCAAGTTTTCACCATTGAACAATTTCAATGAAAGATCTTTCAAAACCTGTAGCGTTCCAAATGATTTACAAAGATTTGTGATTTCAACTATTGGATCCCTGACGTTTATTTCATCTTTCATCATAATACAAGCATATCGGTAATTTGTACTGCAATCATATCCACAATCAACACCAGCAAAGAAGCAAGAACAACAGCTGAGTTTGCTGCTTTTCCCACACTTGCGGTTCCACGACCGGCATTATATCCTTTGTATGTCCCCACCAATCCAATTACAGCCCCAAAGAAGAATGTCTTAATGATAGCCGGCATTAAATCAATAAAAGTAATATGACTAAATGCCTGCGAAAAAAACAAGGTAAAGGTTACATCACCTTTCAGGTTTGCTCCCATCCAACTTCCGATAATACCCAATGCATCAGCATATAAAACAAGCAGGGGAATCATCAGCGTTGCTGCCCAAACCCGGGTAACAACCAGATACCGCATGGGATGAGTCGAAGACACTTCCATGGCATCAATTTGTTCGGTAACCTTCATTGAACCCAATTCAGCTCCCATACCTGAAGCAATTTTACCCGCACAAATAAGTCCGGTTATCACAGGACCCATTTCACGTATCAGCGATACAGCAATCATTCCAGGTAGCAAGGTTACTGAACCGAAATTAACCAATACAGGCCTTGATTGGATTGTAAGTACAAAACCGATAATGGTTCCGGTAACTGTTATCAGAGGCAATGTTTTGTATCCGATTAAGAAACACTGGTGAAAAAATTCACGAATTTCAAATTTTCCTGAAAAGGTCTCTTTCACAAAACGGGCAATAAACAATAAAACATCCGCAAAATCTGTCAGAAAATTATTTGCAATTTCCGTTTTTTCAATTGTCTTTTCACTCAGCTTGAGCGTATGATGAATAACTATTTCCTTTACTTTTTTGACAGGTAAAATTACTTTCATAAGCCAATTTATTAATTAGCGTAAAAATAATAACCTTCGCAGATAAATGTGTTATACAACTTTGGGAATAAGTTACATAATTCATACACACACATTGACTACAATAACTTCAGGCCACATGATTCTCAGGGAGGTCTACCCCCCGTGAAACACAGGCAAAAATGGCAGAAAAAATCCGCCACCATTGTCTACTTTTGAAATGTACTAGAAATGGAGAGCCTACACACTCATAAGAATTGCTTAATCCCATTAATTTGCAGCGATAACTACATCTCAAAATGGTTGTTAGAAGTACTAATTATGAATTGGTTAAGAAAAGGGTTTAAATAGACATTAATAAAAAAATAAAATGCCCGAAATCATACATTTTCAGACATTCTTACTAACCAAAAAAACCAATTATAAGAGATAACAAAATGAACAAACCATAATCAAAAAATAATTTCGCCAAAAAACTCAGGCAAGTGAAAATCTGGCTTAATTGATTGAATCAAATTCCAACTCAGGTAATGTGGAACAGAAGTACCATCACCACATTTATAGAAATTGGCTCGTAGTGTTTCAGGTAGGTTTCCTTGTGGAATTTCCATTATTTCAAAAGAAATTTCGACCGTAAGTTCCCATTCGAAATGACCTGTTTGCTCGTTGAACGGTTCTCTACCCAATGAAGCATATCGTTTGATGGTTTTCATCATATGCTCCGGGAGTGGTTGTATATCCAGGTCACGCCCTTTCCGTCTGGTGGCAAGGCAAGTGCCAATGCAGTTAAACTCAAAATTATAGTAGTGCTCCTGTTCAGGCAACTTACAGAAAAACTCAACACAACTGTCTTCCCATACCGGTTGTTGGTCGGTAGAATGAAGTGCCCGAACATTTTTTTCAATTACGCTGAAATGTAAAAACAGACTTTGAGCAGAACGGGCAATCTTAAACCGACAATCAGGTTTGTAAGGAAACTGCGAAGGCCAGTTAAGCATATCCATGTATTCAAAAACCTGATTACGTTTGAAATAAACTGCAGCGTCTTTAATATCTGTTTTTTCAAGTATTGATGAATAATTTAATGATAGTGATTTCATTTGTGTTTTGTGATTATCTGATTTATACCTGTTCAATTTTATATTCCACAAACGCTTCAATGGCTTCGTAACTTGCCAAACCTAATTGATTGTAAAGTTTTGCAGTTGCCTGGTTACGGTCTTCGGCACGTTGCCAAAACAGACGTTCGTCTTTGCCCATGAAGGGAGCGCTTTCCATCTGCGACTGGTGTTTGAGAATGGAATTGCGTTTGCGGCGAAGTTGTTCGGGACTGATGGGTACGGCCATTTCGATGTGGTCGATTTCCCATTCGGCCCAGGCGCCGCGATACATCCAAATGCGGCAATCCTGCATCCAATCGGCTGACTTCAGCTCGTGAATGGCAGCCAGTGCAGCATCCAGACAAACCTTGTGTGTACCATGCGGGTCGGCCAGGTCGCCGGCCACAAAAATCTGATGTGGCTTCACATCTTCGAGCAGGTCAATTATTTTTATAATATCGTTGTCGGTGAGTTTGCCTTTTTGAACCTTGCCGGTTTCGTAAAACGGCAGATCGAGGAAATGCACATTTCCGGGATTTAGTCCCACATAGCGACAGGCTGCACGGGCTTCCTCCCGGCGAATGTGTCCTTTCAGGTACAACACATCGGCAATGTCCGAATCGCCACTGCGTTTCTCTTCGGTCAGAAACTTCAAAATACCTTTGTATTTCTCACGGAGTTCGCTGTTATCAGTATCAAAGCGGTCGAGCACATTGAGCATTAACCAAACGTAGCGGATAACTTCTTCGTCGCCCACGGCAATATTACCCGAGGTCTGATAAGCCACGTGTACCTCGTGTTCCTGGTCAACCAAACGTTGGAATGTACCGCCCATGGAGATTACATCATCGTCGGGGTGCGGACTGAAAATCAGCACCCTTTTGGGAAAAGGATTTGCCCGTTCGGGCCGGTTGGTATCATCGGCATTGGGTTTGCCGCCCGGCCAGCCCGTAATGGTATGTTGTAAATCATTGAAAATCCGGATATTGACATTGTATGCGGAGCCATAGAGCGCAAGCAGTTCGTCGAGCCCGTGCTGGTTATAATCTTTATTCGTCAGTTTGAGGATGGGCTTGCCTGTTTCGTTGCACAGCCATACGATGGCACGGCGGATGAGTTTATCCGTCCAGATACACGAACTTACTAACCAGGGGTGACTGATGCGGGTAAGCTGCTGAGCCGCATTCAGGTCGATAACCACTTTGGCATTTTTGTGATGCTGGATAAACGATGCAGGCACGTTATCGTCGATTTTTCCTTCGATGATTTCCCTGAGAATACCGGCCTTGTTTTCGCCCCAGGCAGGCAAAATCAGTTGACGAGCGTTCAGCAGGGTTGCCATACCCATGGTGATGGCACTGGCCGGTACTTCTGAGCGGGAGGAATAGAATCGTTTGAGGTCGCGCTGCGATTCAGTATCGAGCAGCATCAATCGGGTAAGTGTACCTGCCTGCGAACCCGGTTCGTTGTAGGCGATATTTCCCAACCTACCCACGCTGACCAATACCAGGTCCAGTCCGCCCGATGCACTGATTTTTCGTTCATAATCCCGGCAAAACTCCGTCACATTGGTCCGGTTTACGGAAGCATCAGGTGTATGGAAATTTCCGGCAGGAAGATCAACCTTGTCAATCAAATGGGTACGCAATAAACGGGCATTAGAATGCTGCCAGGCATCCTGTACAGGAAAAAACTCCGTCACATTGAAAACAACCACATTTGCAAAACTCAATCCTTCGTTTTGATGCAGCCTTACCAGTTCGTCGTAAACTCCTGTGGGAGAAAAACCACCGGATAGTCCGAGAACACAGCTTTGGTTGTTTTGGGCTTTTTCACCGATCAGGGCAGCAATGGTTTGGGCAATGGCTTTGGCCCCTTCGGTTTCGGTGGCGAATATCTCGGTTTGTATTTTTTCATTGCGCGTCTGCCGCAAACTCTCGAGTACATCCGTCGGACGGTAATACCGTTCCGGTGTACGCTCTAATGATATTTTTGAACTTAAATCGTAATTCATTTCTCTATCTCTTTAAAATACCGGTACGTACCCACTCTGAGTTCCGCGGTGGAAGCCTCGTCGCACACAATAATCCCTTTGGGATGCATTTGCAGCGCAGTGATGGTCCACAGCTGATTCACCGAACCTTCCACTGCCTGTTGCAATGCCCGGGCCTTGTTATGTCCGTTAACCACAATCAACACCTCTTTGGCATCCATAACAGTTGCCACGCCCACCGTAAGGGCCAGTTTGGGAACCAGATTAATGTCATTATCAAAAAATCGGGAATTGGCAATGATCGTATCCTGAGTCAGTGTTTTGATGCGCGTACGCGACTGCAAAGAAGAGCCCGGTTCATTGAACGCAATATGTCCATCGGCACCTATGCCACCCAGAAACAGGTGGATGCCACCCATTGCTTTAATTCTGGCTTCGTAAGCATCACATTCGGCCGTTAAGTCGGGTGCATTGCCGTTCAGAATATTTACATTTTCTTTTTGGATATCAATATGGCTGAAAAAATTATCCCACATAAAACTGTGGTAGCTCTGCGGATGATTCATTGGTATGCCCACGTATTCATCCATGTTGAATGTTACCACATGCCGGAAAGAAACTTTGCCCGCTTTGTTCAGCTCAATCAGTTTCCTGTAGATGCCCAGTGGTGAAGAACCCGTAGGCAGGCCCAACACAAAAGGACAATCTGATGTCGGTTTGAAATGATTGATTTTTCCGGCCATATAATCAGCTAACCAGGTGGAAATTCCTGAGTAATCGGGTTGAATAATTAAGCGCATTTTATAATTGTTTTTGTTAGTTGGAATTACTTGCAACTCATAACTATTTGTTGCATTTTCTCAAAATTATCTTCCTGACTTTGTAATAACCGGAACTGAGCCAGGGTACGTTGCCAGTTGTGTTGTGGCGATTGTATTTTGTAATAGGTATCGCCATTCAGGTAGTCGGCAAAGAACCGAACGGTTTGCATGTAGCTCAGCAGTTTCGCTCCAAAAGCCAGATTTTCGAGTTCAATGGGGCTGAGAAATGTGGCTTTCTTCAAATAACCTCTTGTATAGGCTTCAAACACCTCCATATTTACACCAATATTATCTAAATTTTCATCGTCTTCGGCTCCGGTATTGGCTGCGGTACGCATAAAATCGCCAAAGTCGGACAACACAAAGCCCGGCATTACTGTATCCATATCCACAATACAAATAGGTTCGTCTTTTTTGTCGAAAAGCAGGTTGTTGACTTTTGTATCGCAATGGTTAATGCGTTTGGGTAATTTACCCTCGCGATATAGTCGCTCCGGTGCGCACATTTCGTAAGCACGTTTTTCTATTTCGTCAATCATCCATTGCGTGTCAGTCACTCGTCCTACAGCATTGTTGCGAACTGCTTCGCGAAATTGCTCCAAACGGAATTCCATATTGTGGAAGTTGGGAATGGTTTCGATTAACTGATCATGCGAAATATCTGACAGCATGCATTGAAAATTTCCGAAAGCCTCACCGGCTTTGTATGCTAACTCAGCTGTAATCACATCATAGCTATGCGTATTCTCAATATTTACATACATTCGCCAATATGAACCCTCAGCATCCTGATAGAACCATTCACCTGTTTTGGTAGGAACAAGCCGAAGTACTTTACGTTCTATATCACTTTCGTCGGCGGCAGCAAGTTTTACCCGTAAATGGTCGGTTACCAAACGGATATTATCCTGCAAACCTGCCACATTCCTGAAAATATGGTGGTTTATTTTTTGCAGAAAATAGGATTCTCCGCCTTTTATTTTAGATTCAACGATAAATGAATCGTTGATATGTCCGATTTTCAGCGGACGGATTTCGCCGGTTTCGT
>JBILFS010000098.1:0-6969 GCA_044351455.1 Paludibacter sp.
ATTGGTTTTTTTTAGATATTCTGCCAACGGAAACATGGCCCTGGAATACAGCCATCTGGAGATATTGTTTCTTGATATGTGATACAATAAACAGGCATCACTGATTTTGAGGATGTTGTCCTGAAGTCCGCGCAGGTTACTTACCCTGGCTTCAATTTCACCGGTATCCGGATTTTTAAAAATAAAATCAGAAAAACCAAAATTTAAATTGATGATTTCTTTCAGTTCATTCAATAAATTCTTGGAGTTTTTATTCAGAAAAGCGGCTTTTACACTTTCGGCACCAGCCTTATTTTCTTCATCTGACGATTGCAGAATTAAAGGTATAAATTTGTCATATTTTCTGATTTCTTCGCAAAGAGTAATTCCTGCAGTAACATCCTTAAAGCCATTTCTTGGAAAACTGACATCTGAGATGACACCCAGCATATTATCTTTATATTGCTCATATATGGCAATGGCTTCATCATAAGTTCTGGCGAATAAAATTTTCGGTCTTCCACGTAAACGCAACATTTGTTCGTGATCGTTAAGCGCTTCAGTCATAAATGATAAAGATTGCTTGAATACACATTTATATAAATGCGGTAAAATGGAGGAATAGAAATGAACTGCATCCTCAACAAACAAAATTGCCTGAACACCCACCGATTTCACATCCTCTTCCACATTCATTTTGTCTTCCAGCATCTTGGTGATAGCCAGCAAAATATCAGGATTTCCCAGCCAACTGAAAATATAATCAATGGCGGTAAGATCTTCACGCGACATGCGTTTTGAAACCGATTTCGAGAAAGGAGTCAGCACAACAATCGGTATGTTTTTGTATTGCTGTTTTACCTCTTTTGCCCACTGAAACGGACTAATACTATCACCACTCGGCATGGAAATAATCAGATCGTAATCTATGTCCTTCAAACGTAAATTTGCCTCTTCCTCAGAATTTACCAACGTAAAACGGGGTGGATAACGAAGGTTTAATGCAGTGTATTCGTTAAAAATTTGTTCATCAATTCTTCCGTCTTCTTCCAGCATAAAGGAGTCATATTTACTGGCATATAACAGGATATTGTAAATCCGGTGCTTCATCAAATCAGCAAAGGAAGTATCTTTGAAATATAACTGTTTGATATTCGAGATCATGATGAATTTTTTTTGAATAAAAATAATAATTTTCTTTGAAATACTTGATAATTCTCAAAAGAATGTTTAATTTTGTGATATCCGTTACAAAGCTAATCAAACGGATTAAATAACCAAATTTAATACAAATTTTATGAATATCGAAAAAATAATGCAATCGCTGGAGGCCAAACATCCGGGTGAGCAAGAGTACCTCCAGGCAGTCAGAGAAGTGCTTTCTACCATCGAAGACGTTTATAACGAGCATCCTGAATTTGAGAGGGCTGCCATTGCTGAGAGAATTGTGGAGCCCGACAGAATTTTTATTTTCCGGGTGCCCTGGGTCGACGACAGAGGTGCAGTTCAGGTGAATCTTGGTTACAGGGTTCAGTTTAACAATGCCATTGGTCCATACAAAGGCGGACTTCGTTTCCACCCCTCGGTAAGTCTGTCGATTCTGAAGTTTTTAGGGTTCGAACAATTATTTAAAAATGCATTGACAACCCTGCCGATGGGTGGTGGTAAAGGTGGGTCCGATTTCAATCCGAAAGGAAAATCAGATGCTGAAGTTATGCGTTTCTGTCAGGCTTTCATGACTGAGTTATGGCGGAATATTGGTCCGGATACGGATGTGCCTGCCGGTGATATCGGGGTGGGAGCCCGCGAGATTGGTTTTCTGTATGGCATGTATAAAAAACTTGCCCGTGAAAATACGGGTGTGTTAACCGGTAAGAATATGGAATTCGGGGGTTCATTGATTCGTCCAGAAGCAACAGGTTTCGGAGGCTTATATTTTGTGAATGAAATGCTGGAAACAGCCGGCATGAGTATCACAGGTAAAACGGTTTCAATTTCGGGATTTGGAAATGTGGCATGGGGAGCAGCGCTGAAAGCAACATCTTTGGGTGCTAAGGTGGTCACAATTTCCGGTCCGGATGGCTATATTTATGATGAAAATGGAATTTCAGGTGAAAAGATTGAATACATGCTGGATTTACGCAACAGTTGTAATGATATTGTTGCACCTTATGCGGAAAAATTCGGTGCAGTTTTTCATCCTGATAAAAAACCATGGGAGGTGAAAGTTGACATAGCCTTGCCTTGCGCTACGCAGAATGAACTCGATGGCGATGATGCTAAAATGTTGATACAGAATGGAGTTGTTTGTGTGGGTGAGATTTCAAATATGGGTTGTACACCTGAGGCCATTGAATTATTCATTGAGCACAAAGTGCTTTACGGTCCGGGTAAGGCAGTGAATGCCGGAGGAGTGGCAACATCCGGTTTGGAAATGACACAAAATGCCATGCATATGTCGTGGACAGCTGAGGAGGTTGATAGCAAACTGCATCAGATTATGCATCAGATTCATGCACAATGTGTAAAGTATGGCAGACAACCGGACGGTTATATCAACTATATGAAAGGTGCCAATGTGGCAGGATTTTTAAAAGTTGCCAGGGCTATGCTTGCACAGGGCGTATTGTAGGAAATGGGATATGACAAAATGCACAATTGCTGATTAATAATTTTAACATAATATCTCATCTTCGTTAATCGGTTTTAAATGTTAAAATGCAATTGTTAAAATACACCAAATCTGACTGACAAATTTGTATTTGAGCACACGATTTGTATAATTTAGCATCGGAATTAATCTTCCGGTGCTTTTTTTTAACATTATAAATACAAAAATATGTCAGACATGAGAAAAAACAGAATTTCGGCAGTAATTGGTTTACTGGTTCTGGTTGTAACTGTTTCGGTGGCAACCAATTTAGTAATGCAAAAGAAACTAAACAAAAGTCAGGATGAAGGATTCAATTTTGATGATACGCCTTCTTCCTATGCAGCCTTTAAAAACGTAGCAAGGGCTGGAGAAACAGATTTCACTGTTGCGGCAGCTTTAACAGTGGATGCGGTTGTGCACGTAAAAGTAAAACAACAGGTTCAGCAACAATCCATGGGATTTGGAGGCAATGATCCGATTTTTGAGTACTTTTTTGGTCCGCAAATGAGACCACAACAAAAGCCAAGGATTGTTGAAGGAGCCGGTTCCGGGGTTATCATTTCAGCTGATGGATACATCGTAACCAATAACCATGTAATTGATGATTCTAAAGAGATCGAAGTGGTGTTGAATGATAAAAGAACTTATCCTGCAGAAGTTATCGGCGCTGATCCGAACACGGACATTGCGTTGATAAAAATTAAGGAAGAAAAGCTTCCTGCTGTGATTTTTGGCAATTCAGATTCATTGAAAATCGGAGAATGGGTATTGGCTGTAGGTAATCCTTTCAATCTTACCTCTACAGTTACAGCAGGAATCGTAAGTGCCAAAGCCAGAAGCATCAATATCCTGAGCGGTCCGATGAAAATTGAATCATTTATACAGACAGATGCTGCTGTAAATCCGGGTAACAGTGGTGGTGCACTTGTCAATACCCGTGGGGAACTGATTGGTATCAATACAGCCATTGCTTCACAAACAGGAAGTTATGCAGGTTATTCATTTGCCGTTCCATCCAGTATTGTGAAGAAAGTGGTGGCTGATTTACGTCAGTTCGGACATGTACAAAGAGCGTTACTGGGAGTTCAAATCAGGGAACTGGATGCGGAACTTGCCAAAGCTAAAAATGTAAAAATCCTCGAAGGAGTTTATGTTGAAGGAGTTGAACCAAACGGAGCTGCTGCCAAAGCCAATTTGAAACAGGGTGATGTGATTACTACCATCAATGATGTTAAGGTTAAAACAGTTGCTGAATTGCAGGAACAAATTGGTCGTTATCGTCCCGGTGATAAAATTTCAGTTGTATATATTCGTGATAACAAAGAAGAAAAGGTTAGTGTCGTGTTGAAAAACAAAATGGGTAATACCGAAGTTGTTTCCTCAGAATTTGATATTTCGATGCTGGGCGCTAATTTCAAGCCAATTGAAAAGAGTGTGAGGGAAAAATTTGGCATTGACTATGGTGTTGAAGTTAAATCAGTGAACAAGGGAAAATTTGAAGATGCAGGTATCAGTGCAGGTTATGTGATTCTGAAAATCAATAACATCAGAATTGAAACTGAAAAAGATATTGAAACGGTTTTGAAAGCAGCCCTGGATAATGCGGATAGTAATAAGGCGCTGTTTATTACCGGATTTTATCCGAAAACAGGAAAAACGGCCTACTATGCTGTAAATCTTTCAGAATAACGCCGGTTTAATAATGCAGCTTAAATAATTTGTCCGTCAGGACATACATGTTGATAGAAAATATGCGGATGATATAAAACCATCTTTTTCTACCGACATGTATGCACTAACGGACAAAATAATTTTTAAACAAAGCATCCCACTCCCCAATCATATTCCACAAGTTATTAAGATATTTACGATCTTAGTTTAAAGTTAATAGAATAAATCCGGGATTCAGTAAAAAGTTTTCAACATCCTAAAACAATTTGTTAATCAAAACGTTTTTACAGAAAGGTTCTTGAAAATTGCAATTGTGTAACTCCATGATGCTGTATCATCCAGTGAAAAATTGTGTTTTGTAATACGAAAAAAATTACTAACTTTGCACGCTAATTTTCAAAAGAGGAATGAGACAACTAAAAATTACTAAATCGATTACTAACAGAGAGAGTGCTTCTCTTGATAAGTATTTGCAAGAGATTGGTCGTGAGGATCTTATCACTGTAGAAGAGGAAGTTGAACTGGCACAGAGGATCAGAAACGGCGACAGGGTTGCGTTGGAAAAACTGACACGTGCCAACCTGCGTTTCGTTGTTTCTGTTGCTAAACAATATCAAAATCAGGGACTCAGTCTGCCCGATTTAATAAACGAAGGAAATTTAGGATTAATTAAGGCTGCGGAAAAGTTCGACGAAACCCGTGGTTTTAAGTTTATTTCATATGCAGTATGGTGGATTCGTCAGTCTATCCTGCAAGCTTTGGCAGAACAATCCCGTATTGTTCGTTTACCATTAAATCAGGTAGGTTCTCTCAATAAAATCAACAAGGCTTTTTCAAAATTTGAACAGGAAAACGAACGTCGTCCTTCTGCTGAAGAACTGGCAGAACAGTTGGATATTCCTGTTGAGAAGATTGCGGATACCATGAAGGTATCGGGTCGTCATATTTCTGTGGATGCACCATTTGTGGAAGGTGAGGACAACAGTTTGCTGGATGTAATGATCAATGATGATTCTCCGAATGCAGACAGAGTGTTGATCAATGAATCTTTATCAAAAGAAATTGAACGTGTATTATCACATGCTTTATCGGACAGAGAAAGAGACATCGTGAAAAAATTCTTTGGTTTGGGAGTTCCTGAAATGACACTGGAAGAAATCGGGGATGAGTTTGGTTTGACACGTGAACGTGTGAGACAGATCAAGGAAAAAGCCATCAGAAAGCTGAAACCGCATTCACGCAGTAAATTGCTGAAAACCTTTCTCGGATAACTATTTTCTTAAAATCAGATTATTAAAACTCTGAAAAGAGTCAGTATATATTAAAAGCCCCGCAGATTGTCTCTGTGGGGCTTTTTGGTTATCCTCAGGATAAATCCGGAGGTAATTGATAATTTATTTCGCTTTGTTTTTTATGGCGTCAACAATTTTTGTTTCCAGTTCTGCGGATAAATCCGGATTGTCTTTCAATAAATTCTTTGAAGCGTCGCGTCCCTGAGCTAATTTTGATTCTCCGTAACTATACCAGGAACCACTTTTCTTGATGATGCCGTATTCAACACCCAAATCCAGAATTTCTCCGCTGCGTGAGATACCTTCACCAAACATGATGTCGAATTCTGCTTTTCTGAACGGAGGTGCCATTTTGTTTTTAACCACTTTCACACGGGTTTGATTACCGATTGCTTCTTCACCATCTTTCAACTGAGAAATTCTGCGGATATCCAAACGAATGGAAGCATAAAACTTCAGAGCATTACCACCGGTTGTCGTTTCAGGATTACCAAACATGACCCCGATTTTATCACGCAACTGGTTGATGAAGATACAGGTTGTGTTGGTTTTGTTGATATTGGCAGTTAGCTTTCTTAAGGCCTGTGACATCAATCTGGCTTGTAGTCCCATTTTTGAGTCGCCCATATCTCCTTCAATTTCTGCTTTCGGTGTGAGTGCAGCCACAGAGTCAATCACCACAATATCCACTGCTGATGATCTGATTAACTGATCTGCAATTTCCAGCGCTTGTTCTCCGTTATCCGGCTGTGAGATTAACAGTTCATCTGTATTTACACCTAATTTTTCAGCATAAAAACGGTCAAAAGCATGTTCCGCATCAATGATGGCAGCTATCCCTCCTGCTTTCTGAGCTTCGGCAATGGCATGGATGGCCAGGGTTGTTTTACCCGATGACTCCGGTCCGAAAATTTCTATAACACGACCACGCGGATAACCGCCAACTCCCAATGCAATGTTCAGACCAATTGATCCTGACGGGATTACGGCAACTTCCTCTACTTTGTTATCACCCATCTTCATGATGGTTCCCTTGCCATGATCTTTTTCAATCTTGTCCATAGCGAGTTGCAATGCTTTTAATTTCTCTGCTGAGGGTTTTTTTAAATCTTCCATTTTTTCAAATTGTTTTTTAAGTGATTTTGTAAACTGATAAATTTTCATGTATTGAGCCGGAAGTTAATCCGGATTTTTTTTCTTACGTACGCAAAGATAAAAACTTTTTCATTATAAAAACGTGCAAAAAATAAAAAAATAGCATGTGCTGAAATCTTTTTACTTTTTGCAGTTTTTATGAAATTTAAACATGGTTCGTTATCATGTTCGCCACCTTACTCCACCTTGATCATTTCACCTTTCCCGGTCGCCTGAAAT
>JBILFS010000099.1:0-6910 GCA_044351455.1 Paludibacter sp.
AGGATTGTATCCAGCAATTCAACAAGCGGTTGAAAAATTTTATTAATTATTTCATCCATAAATTTTTTAATAAGTTGTATTTCAGACTTTAAATCAAATTTTAGAAAAGAAATTATCCTCTTCCCGAAAACAGAAAGAGGATAATGGGTCAATGCTTCAGTTTATCATCCACATTTTGAGTGTCCACAGCTTTTGCAAGTCAGGCATCCTTCCTGATATACCAGTGCTTTTTCTCCACAAGAAGGACAAGGCTGTTCATTAATCTGCGTTCCATCAGGAATGTATTTCTTTAAAGCCCTTTCAACACCCACTTTCCAGGTGTTAATCGATTCACTGTCGAGTTGTAAACCGGTAACAAGTTTTACAACCTGATCGATAGGCATTCCATATCTTAATACCCCTGATATCAGTTTAGCGTAGTTCCAGTATTCCTTATCGAATTTATGAGACAGTCCTTCTACAGTAGTTTTGAAACCACGTTTATTGGTAAACTGGAAGTCATATCGCTTATTTCCTTCGTCATCAGTAGTTTTGATGATTTTACCTTCCGTAACAGTTTTAGGAAGCAGGATACCCTCTTCATCATCGGCCAAACCGGTGAAAATTTCGTAGGGATGTCCATCTTTCAGTCCAACAAAAGCAATCCATTTATCTTTATTATTCTGAAATCTAACAATTTCACATTTCAGCTCTTTTGGTCTGATAAGTCTGTCGATATCTGCCGGGAAGCAAATGAGTTTTTCATCTTTTTCCTTGTCTTTTTTGTCAGTACTCGAGATTAAAACTCCCGATCTTGAACCATCACGATAAACGGTTACGCCTTTACAACCACATCTCCATGCTTCTTCGTATAATCTTCCAACCAGTTCTTCAGTTGCATCAGCAGGTAAATTGATTGTAACAGAAATACTATGATCCACCCATTTCTGAATTCTGCCCTGCATTTGGACTTTTTTCATCCAGTCGACATCGTTGGCAGTAGCTTTATAATATGGTGATTTTTCTACCAACTCTTCAAGTTCAGCATGTGAATAATGCTTGGTTGTTGAAATCCCGTTTGCTTCCATCCAGGTTACAAATTTATGATGGAATACAGAATATTCTTCCCATGAATCACCATTCTCATCCACAAAATCAACGGTAACATTTTTATCATTAGGATTAACTTTCCTGCGGCGGGTATAATAAGGCATAAATACAGGTTCAATTCCCGATGTAGTCTGCGTCATGATACTTGTTGTGCCGGTAGGAGCAATAGTCAGACAGGCAATATTCCTGCGACCAAATTTTGTCATCTCTTCATACAATTCAGGATCTGCTTCACGGAGTCTGTTGATGTATGGATTATTCAGCTCACGCTCAGCATTGTAAACTGTAAAAGCACCTCTTTCTTTTGCCATGGTAACCGATGATCTATAGGCTGCAACTGCCAGTGTTTTATGAATTTCTTCCGAGAAATCCGTCGCATCATCAGTACCATATCTAAATCCGAGTGCAGCCAGCATATCACCTTCTCCGGTTGTTCCTACACCGGTACGACGACCCTGAGAAGTTTTAATTTTAATTTTTTCCCACAATTGATATTCAGTGCTTTTAATTTCATCATCTTCAGGGTCAGAATTGATTTTTTCAATGATTTTCTCAATCTTTTCCATTTCCAGGTCGATGATATCATCCATGATTCTTTGAGCGAGACCAACATGCTTTTTGAAAAGTTCATAATCAAAATATGCATCAGGTCTGAATGGATTAACTACATATGAATAGAGGTTGATCGCAAGCAAACGGCAACTATCGTACGGACACAATGGAATCTCACCACATGGATTGGTTGAAACAGTTTTATAACCGAGGTCTGCATAACAATCCGGTACTGATTCCCTGATGATGGTGTCCCAGAAAAGAATTCCGGGTTCAGCCGATTGCCAGGCATTGTGCACAATTTTTTTCCAGATTGCATTGGCATCTGCCTCTTTGGTAAACCAGGGTTCGTCGCAACAAACCGGGTATTGTTGTACATAGGGTTTGTTTTCCAGTGCTGCTTCCATGAAATCATCGTGAATTTTCACTGATACATTAGCACCGGTTACTTTACCACTTTCCATTTTTGCATCAATAAAAGATTCGGAATCAGGGTGTTTTATTGAAACACTCAACATAAGTGCTCCTCTTCGTCCATCCTGGGCTACTTCACGGGTTGAATTAGAATATCTTTCCATAAAGGGAACGATACCAGTGGAAGTTAAAGCCGAATTTTTAACAGGCGATCCTTTAGGTCTGATGTGTGAAAGGTCGTGACCAACACCACCGCGTCTTTTCATCAGCTGCACCTGTTCTTCATCAATTTTAATGATTGCACCATAGGAATCGGATTCGCTGTCGAAACCAATAACAAAACAGTTTGATAAAGAAGCAACCTGAAAATCATTTCCAATTCCGGTCATCGGACTTCCCTGCGGAACGATGTATCTGAAATCTTTGAATAATTCAAACAACTGATCTTCAGTAAGAGGATTCTTGTATTTTTTCTCGATGCGTGCAATTTCTCTTGCGAGTCGACGATGCATGTCATCCGGGGTTAACTCATAAGTATTCCCGAAGGAATCCTTTAAAGCATATTTTGTAGACCAAACTTTAGTAGCGAGTTCATCGCCCTTGAAAAATTGAAATGAGGCTTCACGAATTTCCTCAGGAGAGTAAGTTTTCATTTTCACAATAAGAAATTTGAATTGATTCAGAATAATTAGTTATGTTTTTCAGCGATTTACGATGTGTGAAATCATATAAAAACGAGACTACAAGTTTAGTCATTTTTTTTCTTATAATCAACCAAAATGCAAAAAAATATTGAAGAAATATTTCAAAGTTTTCAAAAATATTTTTTAAAGCGCAGTGTATCAGGTAGATAAAACTATAAAAAAATAAAAAAGTTTTCCATTTGGAAAACTCTGAATTTGTTAGTGTGAAGTGAAATGAATATTTAATAAATATTTATTTACTCAATCGTTCCATTTGTTATTCTGAAAATTTTAGATTCTTTTCCCATTTCAGCAATTAATCCTTCCAGGTGTTCACGATTGGTATCCGTAATAAAAATCTGACCAAACAATTCAGAGGAAACAAGTTGCACAATTTTTTCAACCCTTGATGTATCAAGTTTATCAAAAATATCATCTAATAATAACAACGGACTCAATTGATGATTTCTTTTCAGAAAGTCGAACTGCGCAAACTTTAATGCGATTAAAAAAGTTTTGTTCTGACCCTGAGAACCAACCCGCTTAATTGGAAAACCATCCAACATCATATCGAGATCATCTTTGTGAATTCCCTGTGTTGAGTAACCAAGTATTTTATCTCTTTCCCGGGTTTGAACCATCCTGTTTCTCAGATTTTCATTGTCATGATATTGCGAGGTATACTCTAAACTGATGTTTTCATTCTTTCCGGCAATATCCCCGTAAAAACTGCTGAAAACGGGCATGAAATCGTGGATGAATTTCTGTCTTTCTTCGTATATGTATCGTCCGAGTACATCCATTTGTTCCTCCCACAGGTCAAGCATTTCGTTGATATCCTGATCGTCGTTCAATTTAAGCAGCGAGTTTCTTTGTTTCAAAGCGTTATTGTATTGCAATAATTGATACAAATATTGCCGGTTAAACTGAGAAATGACGCCATCAATAAACTTGCGCCTTTCGTCGCTTCCTTCTGTAATCAAATAATTATCTTCGGGAGATATCAGAACCAGGGGTATCAGACCAATATGATCTGATAATTTTTCATATTCCTTATTATTTCTGCGAAATACCTTTTTCTGCCGGCGTTTTAATCCACAGGAAATGATTTCTCCTTCACCATTTCTGAGATAATTTCCTTTTATCATGAAGAAATCAGCCTCATGTCGAATGTTCTGAGAATCAATGGTGTTGGAATGACTTTTACAAAAAGAAAGATAATAGATTGCGTCGAGGATATTGGTTTTCCCCATGCCATTATCTCCGATCAGACAATTGATTTTGGGTGAGAAAATCAAATCGCAGCTTTCAATATTTTTATAATTAATCAGCGATAAAGAGTCAATCTGCATATCTTTTTTTTCAGGAGAATTATCTGACAGTTGCAGGAATGTTTTTTCCGCGGATTTCAATCCAAATCTGTGAGTCTTTTGTGCTGAATCCGGTTGCAACATAACCCATTCCTATGCCTGTTTGAGTTCCCGGAAGTATTGAACCGGATGTTACACGTCCGATTTGTTCTCCTTTTTCATTGTTGATGGGGTAGCCATTTCTGGGAATTCCCTTTTCATTCAAAGAAAACTTAACTAATTTACGTTTTATTCCTTCTGCTTTTTGTAGTTCAAGGGTTGAACGATCGATGAAATCTTTTCCGGGCACAAATTTCGTTATCCAGCCAAGACCGGCTTCCAGTGGTGAAGTTGTATCATCAATGTCATTTCCATACAAGCAGAAACCACTTTCAAGTCGCAAGGTATCTCTCGCTCCCAATCCAATGGGTTTGATGCCTTCTTCTTTGCCTGCTTCAAAAATAGCATGCCAGATTTTTTCAGCATGTTCTGGTAAAAAATACAATTCAAATCCTCCTGCACCTGTATAGCCCGTGTTTGAGATGATTATTTCATTGCAACCGGCCATATCACCCACAGTAAATTGATAATATGGAATCTTTGATAGATCAATACTTGTAATTTTCTGAAGAATCTGCATGGCTTTTGGTCCCTGAACCGCCAATTGAGCCATCCACTCAGATGCATTGTCCATGTCGACACCTTCGGTATTATTATCATTCAACCATTTCCAGTCTTTTTCAAGATTTGAGGCATTGACTACAAGCAAATATTTATTGATTTCATAATGATAAACAAGAATATCATCGACAATTCCCCCTTTGCCATTGGGAAAACAGGAATACTGAACTTTACCGGGTGTAAGCACAGATACATCATTGCTACACATTCTTTGAAGGAAATCCAAAGCTTTTGGACCTTTCACCCAGATTTCTCCCATGTGAGAAACATCAAATACACCGGCAGCATTTCTGACTGTTAAATGTTCGTCGATAATGCCGGAATATTCCACAGGCATGTTGTAGCCTGCAAATTCGTGCATCTTGGCACCCAGGGCTAAATGAATATTGATAAATGGAGTGAAATTCATTGTGCAATTTTTTTTACGATATTTAATATAACCTGAACCGCTTTTTCCATCGATTGAACAGGAACATATTCGAATCTGCCATGGAAATTATGTCCACCTGCAAAAATATTGGGGCAGGGGAGTCCCTCGTAAGATAATCTTGAACCATCTGTACCACCTCTGATTGGTTTTACATTGGGTTTAACACCAGCTTCAGTCATGGCAGCAAATGCCAGATCAACAATATGCATTACCGGTTCAACTTTTTCTCTCATGTTATAATATTGATCTTTGATGTCAATCTCACAGGTTTTTTCTCCGAATTCTGCATTGATTTTATTTGCCAGATGCATCATTTCCTTTTTACGCCTTTCGAAACGGTCCTTGTCATGATCCCTGATAATATATCTGAGTGTAGTCAGTTCCACTGTTCCTTCCATGCTGTTCAGATGATAGAATCCCTCATAACCTTCTGTATGTTCGGGCGTTTCATGTCGTGGCAGCATGCTGATAAACTGATTGGCAATGCGCATTGAATTTTTCATCTTATGTTTGGCATAACCGGGATGTACATTCAATCCCCTTATAGAAACTGTTGCTCCGGCTGCATTGAAATTTTCGTATTCCAGTTCACCAATTTCACCTCCATCCATGGTGTAAGCCCATTCAGCACCAAATTTCGGAACATCAAAATGATCCGCGCCTTTTCCAATTTCCTCATCAGGAGTAAATCCGACTCTTACTTTCCCATGTTTGATTTCAGGATGTTGAATGAGGTATTCCATCGCTGTAACTATCTCAGCCAAACCTGCTTTGTCATCAGCACCTAAAAGCGTTGTGCCATCTGTAACAATGATATCCTGTCCTTTATATTGTACTATTTCGGGATAGACTGATGTTTCCAGAACAATCACCTGCTCTTCATTCAAAAGAATATCGCCTCCATCATAATTATCAACAATGCGCGGTTTAATATTTTTTCCTGTCATATCCGGACTGGTATCCATATGGGAGACAAATCCTATTACAGGCACATCTTTGTCGGTATTTGCCGGCAAAGTTGCCATGATATAACCGTTTTTATCAAGCTCCACTTCAGTTAAACCGATGGATTTTAATTCTTCAGCAAGATATTGCGCAAAAATCATTTGTCCCGGTGTACTGGGAGTCAGGTTGGTGTTATAATCAGAAGTTGTATGGAAACTTACATATTTAAGAAATCTGTCAGTGATATTCATAATATTATTTTTTTAGTCTTACAAAGATAATTTATTTTGATATTTTTGCAAAATAAATTCATTACTTAAAAATGAGAATAGCAATTTATTCCGGTTCATTTAATCCTTTTCATAACGGCCATTTTAATCTGGCAATGTATCTCGTTGATAATGATATTGTTGATGAGGTTTGGTTGGTTGTGTCACCCCAGAACCCATTAAAAAATAATGCACCACAAATTTCTAAAGAAGACCGATTCAAAATGGTCGAACAGTGTTTCTCCGGAAAAACGAAGATAAAACCCTCGGATGTTGAATTTAATTTACCGGTTCCTTCCTATTCTATTGATACATTAAATCATTTAAGTGAAACATTTCCCCTGCATGAGTTTTTTTTGATCATTGGCAGTGATAATGCCGCCGTATTCGATCAATGGAAAAATCATCAGGAGATATTAAATAAATATCAGGTTTTGGTATATCCCAGACGGAATTATTCCATAGATGATGCAATATTAAAATATCCTGCCATGAAAG
>JBILFS010000102.1:0-6857 GCA_044351455.1 Paludibacter sp.
CCTGATAAGTGCCCTGTTTTTAATACCGGCTATATGTCTGACATTCAAGCCAAAATTCTTAGAAAAACCTGAAAATAAATCAACTAAAATATAACTGAATGAAAACAATTTATTTCACCCTCATTTTTACGTTTTGCAATATTTTACTATTTGCACAAACACCTGCAGAACTCATCAAAATTTCCAATGATAAAATTGCAATCGGCGATATGGAAATGACATCCACCATCAATATTGAAGATGGTAAAGGCAATGTAAGGACAAGAAAAATCACTACAGTCTCGGCAAAATTCGCTGATTGTACCAAAAGGATGATTCGCTTTTTATCACCTGCAGAGGTACAGGGCACAGCCTTACTTATCTATGATTATGAAGATCAGAGCGATAACCTGTGGATTTACATGCCGGCACTCAGGAAAGTAAGACGCATATTAAGTACCGAAAAAGGCAAAAATTTCATGGGATCGGAGTTTACCAATGCCGACATGACACAACCCAATGCGGATGATTTCAACTACAGTGATACAGGAAATAAAACCATTGATGGAAAAACATGCAGGATGATTGTTTCAACCTGCAAAACAGAAGCCATCACGCAGGAAAATAATTTCAGCAAAAAAATCAGTTACATCGATAAAAATGATAATTTGTGTTATCGTATTGAATACTTTGATTTGAAAGGCAAGTTGAGCAGAATACAACACATCAGCAATTATCAGAAACAAAGCAATGGAAAATACTTTGCCATGAAAATGGTCATGGAAAATGTAATTAACGGCAGAAAATCAACATTAATTACAGATAAAATTCAGATTGGGAATACCAGAAAAGAAAACTATTTTACGCCGGCAAATCTTGAAAAACAATGAATCCCCGATTTTTAACACTGATAACCACATCACTCATTATCATCTGTTTACAAAGTCAGACAATAGAAGTTTGTATCACCGACTTCCGGACATGTGAAGGACAGCTATGTGTGGCCATATTCAATTCGGAAGAATCATTCAAAGAGGAGAAACCTGTCTGGGAAAAATACTTTCCTAAAAAAGACCTGACAAACAAAACCCTGAAGTTCACCATCCGGTTAGCCCCCGGCATCTATGGATTAAGCATTCTCGACGACATCAACATGGATGCAAAGATGAATTTCAATATGATAGGTATTCCCGGAGAGGGCTATGGATTTGCTAATTACCAACATAAAGGAATTTTTAAACCTAAATTTTCCGCATTTTCATTTCAACTCTCAGAAAATGAGAACATTCCTTTGAAGGTAAAAATGCAATATTTTTAGAAAATTTCTCAGGTCATATGGTTGTAAATCAAATAATTATTGCTATCTTTGCACCCGCTTTATCAATATTTTTAATATAAATAAACTTAAAAAGTTAGTAAACAGTATGTTAAATCATTATGAAACCGTTTTCATTTTAACTCCCGTTTTGTCTGACGCACAGATGAAGGAAGCGGTAGAAAAATTCAAATTAATGTTGAGCAATAGCGGTGCGACTATTACCAACGAAGAGAACTGGGGCTTGCGCAAGTTAGCTTATCCTATTCAAAAGAAAAGTACAGGTTTTTACTGTCTGCTTCAGTTTGATGCAGAAGCAAAAGTAATTGCAGACCTGGAGACCAATTATCGTCGTGACGAACGCGTATTGCGCTTCCTGACTTTCCGTCTGGAAAAATATGCATACGAATATGCGGAGAAAAGAAAAGGTTTAAAATCTAAAGAAGTAAAGGAGAACTAAGAAATGGCAGCTAATCAAGGAGATATCAGATATCTTACCCCCCCGACTGTAGATGTAAAAAAGAAAAAATATTGCCGTTTCAAAAAAAGCGGTATTAAGTACATCGATTACAAGGATCCTGAATTCTTAAAGAAATTCCTGAACGAACAAGGTAAAATTCTTCCACGTCGTTTGACCGGAACTTCTTTGAAATTCCAGCGTCAGGTTGCTCAGGCAGTTAAAAGAGCCCGTCACCTTGCTTTATTACCTTATGTAACTGATATGTTGAAATAATTTTGAAAGAGGAGGACATTGTATGGAAATCATTTTGAAAGAAGACGTAATCAATTTAGGTTACAAAGGCGATATCGTTAAAGTTAAAGACGGATATGGACGTAACTTCCTGATCCCACAGAAAAAAGCAATTCTTGCAACTACATCTGCTAAGAAAATGCTTGCTGAAGATTTGAAACAACGCGCTCATAAGCTGGAAAGAATTAAAAACGAAGCTATTGAACTGGCCGAAAAGGTAAAAGATATTACACTTTCAGTTGGTGCAAAATCCAGTACTACCGGTAAAATTTTCGGAGCTGTTGGTCCAATCCAGATCTCAGAAGCTTTCGAAAAAGCAGGTTATACTGTTGACCGCAAGGTTATTGTACTAAAAGAACCGGTAAAAGAACTTGGTTCATTCAAAGCTACATTAAAACTTCACAAAGAAGTTAGTGTTGAAATTGCCTTTGATGTTGTAGCAGAATAAGTATATTGATTGAATTTTTCAGTCAATTCAAAATCAACAGAAAACCGGTTAGCATCTTTGTTATGCTAATCGGTTTCATTTTTTTATAACATCAAAAATTTACAAAATAAGTTGATTCAGTGCTTTGTTAATCTGAATTATTTCAGAATTACCCCGGTTAAGGGCTTTACTACAACTTTTCCGGATACTTTTTTCCCATTCATCAAATTAATTTTAGGAGAATCGATGGAATAAGTAAAGGGTTGTTCAGAAAGATTTAACAAAATCAGCACTTCCGCTTTTGCATTATGACGCTTATAACCAAGCACTTTACCTTTTGCGTACACAAAGCTTGTGGCACCAAGTGCTAACACGGGATTCTCATTTCGGATTTGAATCAGCTTTTTATAAAAAGCATGATGTTCTTTGTTGAACTGAATCTTATCTACCGGAGAAGATGCATTGATCTTAAGGGCATGTTTTTTCTCTGGCTCAAACTTCATTTCCGGCCACATCAAAGGTTTTCTGCAATGGGGATCATCAGCACCCCACATGCCCATCTCGTCCCCGTTCCAAATTTGTGGTGCTCCCGGAATAGTAAATAAATGCATCAGATACAACCTGAGGCGCTGCATACTTTCCTTATCAGCCTTTCCTGTACGATATAACGGATTCTCACGTGTATTGGCGTGATATTTATATTTATTCGGATTGTAAAAATCTGTCATCAACCGGGGAGCATCATGGGATGAGGAAACATTCATCATCGCCTGTACTGTTGAAGTATTTAAATTCCTCCAATGATATTGCAAACTATCGCGCAATTGCTCGGCGCTGATGCTATAATCTGTATTGGCAAAAAAGTATCGGGCCGGTCGGTAAACCTGATAAAACATCACCGCATCAAAAACATCTCCCTTTAAATATGGAAGTGGATCCATCAGATTATCCGGCCATTGTTGCCACCAGATCTCCCCGACAAGATAAGCATCCGGATTGATAGAGCGCACATGATTTCTCCAGTCACGCCAGAAACCAAGTCCGATATGATCAGCAACATCTAATCTGAAACCATCAATACCATTTTCTTTTTTACCAAAAGGGGCCAGCCAGCGCAGAGTAACATCAAAAATATGGCGTTTTGCGGCCTCCTGAATATTGCCCTCGTAGGGATTCCCCGGTACTCTGATTGACTTAATATCAGTTTTTTTCAATTCAGGCATATAAGCATTTCCCATCCAGCCTTCGTAGTGAAACTCATTTTCAGGCGTTGCCGGATCATCAAACCGACTGATATTATACCAATCTTTATAAGGTGAATTTTGTTGATTTTTAAGCACATCCAGCCATGCCCAAAACTGAGTACCTGTATGATTCCACGAAAAATCCAGAATTACCTTCATACCTCTTTTGTGAATTTCCTTCACCAGTTCCAGAAAAAGTTTATCGGCTGCTGTCCATTTCCAGGTAGCCGGATCGTTGGGATTCTCAGAAGCAATCAGCTTCAGATCCCCTTCAGGATCGGGGCCAAAATTCACATCAATATGATGATACGATCGGGCATCGTATTTATGAAGTGAAGGCGCATCATTCAGTGGATTGAAATAAATTGCGTTAATACCTAAATCCTGCAAATAATCCAGTTTATCCATCACCCCTTTCAGATCTCCTCCATACCTGCGATAGAAAATCATGTCGTTGAAATCTTTTCCATCCGGACTCATCCAGCTATCCGGCTGATACCAGCTTTGCTTCCATGGAGTGATCTTCCAGTTTGCCGGAGGAACAATTTTCATCTTTTCATCTTTCATCAATGCTGGTGTCGGATCGTTTTTCGGATCGCCATTGTGAAATCTTTCAACCATAATTTGATACCAGATTGCCGTTTTGGACCAGGCAGGTGGATCAGAAGGTTTTGTTATCTTATTTTTTGATGAAACATTGAACGTGCTCATACAAAAGAATAAGACAACGATTGGTGAATGAATGTTTTTCATGATGCGGGAGATATAAAAATTAAGTCTTTATTTAAACCACATAAGTCATATGAGTTTTTAAAAGTAGTATGTTATTAACATTCTTTTTCAACAATGAAATTATGCTGCTTTATTACAAAAATAGCTTGTTTTATGCTAACATACGTTTTGATTCAGGTCTGTCTTATTAAAATTGATTTCAAACGATTGCGGAAATTCGGATTGCGTGTAAAAAAAACATTGGTTGAATTCGATGATGATTGAAAAATTAACGCAGTATACTGTAAGCGCAATTATTAAAAACTTAGGGAAATTTTAACGTCCTGGTTTTGAATTGAAAAGATTAGGTTTTAAGTAAAAATATGTGAATTATTTATTCGCTTATTGGAAATGATGTTCGGATATAAATTGTTGTGCGTCATTCTAAAAAAAGACCGTGCTAAACTTTGAACTTATCTAAAAATGACAAATCTTCGGTTGAAGTTATGACTTGCATAAAATGTTTTAACTCTTCGTTTTCGGACATTAAATTAGGACTATCGATTAACCTTTTAATGCCCCATTGTCTTAAGGTGACTATAACAGGCAAAAGAGTGTATCCATATTCGGTCAAAGAATACTCAACCTTAGGTGGAACTTCCGCAAAAACTTCCCTTTTTACAATTCCGTCTTTTTCTAAATCTTTTAAATCTGAATTGAAAATTTTTAAAGAACATTTAGGGATTAATTTATGCAATTCGCCAAAACGCAAAGGTCTTTCTCTCAAATACCAAAGTATAACAGACTTCCATTTGCCACCAATTATATTCATTGTGGCAGTTATTGGGCAAGAAACTTCAACTTTTTTCATTTTTTTTCGCTTTAAAATTCTTTATTTACTCAAATATTTACTTTTGGTTACTATACTTTACTTTTGGTTAGTTATTGACAAATTAAAAATTAAGTTGCAAATTTGCAACTTAATTTTTAATTCGCAACAAATATGAACAAGATAATTGTAATTTTAATTTTGACGTTTTCAATAAACGCAAACGCACAAAGCAATTTAGCAATGCTTTATAGCAGCACTGGCATGGAATACGGTAAAGCCAGTGCGGTTGATGCTGATAACAATTACATTAATGCTTCACTCTTTCAAAACACCATTAATGTCAATCCAAATGGTGTAACCAATCTTACCTCGCCAAGTCTTCCTACCCAAATGGCACTAATAAAATACAATGCCCAAGGTGAATTAGTTTGGGCAAATCATATTGGTGGTTTGACAACGAGTGAAGGGCCACATGGTGTTGATACCGATGCCAATAATAACATTTATGTAACAGGATATTTTGGAAGTACTACCCAAACAGGTCCTCAAAATGCCAATTTTAATCCCGCTGGTGGAGGTACAATTACAACACAAGGTAGTGAAGATATTTTTGTAGCCAAATATAATGCTGATGGAGTTTACCAATGGGCATTCGGGTTAGGAAATATTGGTCAAGAAACGGAAGAACGCGCATGGGATATTGCTACTGATAATGACGGTAATAGTTATGTTGTTGGGGGTTTTCATGGAACAATGAACTTTAATCCACTTGGGACAGCTATGAATTATGGTATTGCTGATGCTACAGCAGGTTTATTTGTTGCAAAATACAATACTAACGGTTTATGTCAATGGACAATAATCCTCGATGTAAAAGGCAATGATGTTTTTGCTGAAACGTATGCCACTTGTGATCTTGATGCCAATGGAAATATATTTGTGGCTGGGAATTTTAGAGGAACCAATGTAAACTTTAATCCTCTTGGAACATCCGTCGCATTAAGTAGCTCGGGTCAAAATGACATTTTTATTGCAAAATATAATACTTCCAATGGTGTTGCAACTTGGGTGAAAAAAATCGGAAGTCCAGCACAAGATTTAGTTTCCCCAGGTGCATTGCGTTGCGATAATAATGGTAATCCCTATTTTTCCGGAAGATTATCGGGTACAAATACTGTGAATTTTAATCCCAACGGAGGAGTGACAAATATTACCAACTCTTCTTTGTATGTAGTTTCTTATGATACTGATGGAAATTTACGAAATGCAATCGGAATGAATAGCGGTGCTGGAGATGGCGGTCATCGTGTAAGTTTTGATAATCAAAACAATGTTTATGTAGCAGGATGGATGAATGGTACTGCCACTTTTGGAACAATTAGTAAAACAGCATTTTCGCCAACAGCAGACTGCTTTTTAGCTAAATATACCAATGATTTATCCACTTGTTTATGGGCTTTGAATTTTGGAGGCACAGGTGCAACAGCCAATAATATTGTAGCAGGACTTTCTATTGACCAAGATAATAATCCAATAATCACAGGACAACTTTATGGCACAAATGCCAACGTAAACCCATTAGGAACAACAGCATTAAA
>JBILFS010000456.1:0-3926 GCA_044351455.1 Paludibacter sp.
GATGGCGTTTATTATTCTGCTGATAATGGTGCTTCATTTACAAAAAAAACAATAACTATTGGCGGTATAGATGTCAGTTCATCCATATATCGGGCTGTAATGAATCCGGGTTTTCCGGAACAAATTTATTTGATTGGAGCTGAATCGTCCAACAAAACATGGGTTACCAACGATGGCATGCTCAACTGGCAACTATTACCTTCGAGTACTACATTTCCGGGTTTGGGTCGTGAAATAGGTTGGCGACGTTATTTCGATGGCCCTTATGCTGCTATCTGTCCCAATTCGGTTGATAAAACATCAGCTATTGGCATGGCGCGTGCCACTTTTCACAAAATAACCAACAGCGGAGCTGCGGTTGCCGAAAGTGCCACCGGTTTTACGGGTAACGCATCCATGCAAACCGACCGCTCTATTGCATTTCACCCTAACAACGCTTCAGTTTTTGGAATTTTTTGCTACGATGTAGGTCCACGCATCACGCACAGTGCCGGCGATTGGTTTACAACCAGCGACCCCATTATTTATTCTTGGCGCACAAAAGGAATTATCAAATGGTCGGGTTCGTACTCAGCTGCTTTTCAGCCTGTAAATGGTTCGGGCATTGTGTTGGCAAGTATTGGTCATTACACTTCTGGCGGACAAAGTCAGATTATGCGCAGTACCGACAATGGGTTATCGTGGGGAGAAAGTCCGGTAACAGTGGTAAATGGCGATGTTACAGCGCAATTGCAGCCCTACCACTTTGTTGGTTTCGACCCCGAAACGCCTACAATTGCTTATGCAGGAAGTTTAAAATCAGTCGACGCAGGTTTGACTTTCTCTTCCCTCACCTTTCCGGCAACTTACGCCACACCTTCGCTTTCGTATGCGCCAGTTCCATCTGTTTGTGGTATCTCAAAAGATCCAATCACCGGAAAATCATCCGTTTTTGCCATTGATGGCAATCGCCGCTACATTCTTAGGTCTGACGATAAAGGAGCTAACTGGTTTTTGTTTGCCGATTTAACTGCCTTAGGTGGTTCGGCAAAATACCTCGATTCGTCACCCACCTTTGCTGCGCATCCTACCAATCCCAATGTGATTTTTGCTTTGGACGCACAGCGGGATTTGATGAAAGTAACTTACATTTCCACAACGAAACCAGCAACGAAAGTTAGTTTAAATTCGTTCGCAGCTTTGCCAAGCTGGATACCAGCAGGTGTCAAAACCTTCAATCAGGTTCGAAGAATCGGCATCGACCCAGTGGACCCAAACGTGATGTATGTGAGCATGTTAGCAAGTGGAATTCCTTCAGTTCTTCGCACATTGGATGGCGGTGTAACCTGGGCTTCCATTTCCGACGACCTCAACTATCAGGGTGGCTGTTTAGTCGTTAATCCGCATACCCGCCAGGTGTATAAAGGGTCTATGTCGGGCACAAGTATTTATCCGGCACCGCCATTAAGTGGAATTGAAGCAATTAACAATAATTTTAATTCTACCTTAAAAATACATTCAACAGCACAAACTCTTTATATTCTGACTGATACAAAAAGTGCAAATTTCAGAATCAATGATTTGGCCACTAAAGTAGTCATTGAATTTCAGGGAAATTCAGTTGATATTTCACATTTAGAAGCAGGAATCTACATTCTCCGTTCGGATAAATACCCTTCAGTAAAATTTATAAAGACAAACAGATAAATATTTTTAATTGTTGTTTTATTTTCAAGTCATTTTTTATGAAAAGGATGACCCATTTCCTTTAGCAGTTATTTTGAACCTTGTTCTATCAACTGCTAATCAATGTTTCAATTGGCAGCCCCAGCCGATTTGACCACTACATATAGTGGCGCAAATGATTTCTGAAAGATTCTCTATGGAGTTTTGTGCAGGAATTATTGCTGCAGGTGAAAGAATATATTATTTTATTACAAATCCAGGTATCATAGTTTTAATGTATATACGGTTTGGTCCTAATGCATTTTTACGATTGGGATCCTTCTGTAAATTTACGGTTAGGAATCTCCTGTTTAGCAAAAAACACTTTCAAACAAAAAGCATCCCTTTGTTTTGTTTCAAAGGGATGCTGATGATTAAATAGATATTTGATATTTAGTTTTTCACAAACTTGATAGGGTTATGATCGCTACTTTTTAACACATAAACTCCGGGCACCAAATTGACAACTGAAGTTACATTTCCTGTAAAGTTGATAATCGCTTCTCCAGTCATATTATAGAGCGTGAAAGTTTCTTTATCATTTGCACCATAAATATTTAAATTATCACTTCGATCAACAAAAAGTCTATAATCATTATTTTGCTTTTGACTATTTGTATCTCTTGGAACTTTTATCAGCGCTGGAGAAGATGGTTGTGGGTAAATCCATACGCCAGCCATTGATCCACGATATAACTCTCTGGTATGAGGATTCACTTTTAACGAACCTCCTTGACAAGCAAGACCTTGAGAAATAGCCGTCCAAGAAGTGCCTCCATTGTAACTTGCGTACACATTTGGAACGCCTGAAATCGACATGGCGACATACATCACATCGGGATCTACAGGGTCAATTGTTATGTAGCGAATCTGATTGCTGGCAATCACATTGACTGGAGTTCCTGCAGGCAATGCTGCGAATACATTTAAGTCAGTATTAGTACTTGTACCTGTAGCAGGATTGTACACGACTTTGCGTAAATCGTGCGTACCTGGAGTCATAATGAAAAAGATATTCGGATTCGTAGGATGAATGGCGAAAGGAATAATTCGATCCATCCATTTCAAAGAATATCCTTGCGGATTGGTATAGCAATTGTACCAAGTAGCGCCATGATCGTCCGAGCGCCAAATTTTGGTTTTATATCCATTAACGGCAATTAAATGTGAATGGCCCAATGTGTCGAGTGAAATGCCTAAAACGGTTGGCAAACAAGTGCGATAAGGGTTAGTCGTCTCGTTGTAGGTTCCAGAATAGCTTGAAACCGGGAAATTGATGTAATTGAAAGTAATACCACCATCGGTTGACATCATATTACCAGAATAGACATAATTCTCGTACCCCACTTCTGGATCATAAGCCACAAACTCAAATGCTTGACGATTTGCTTTTACATCCCATAAAATAGCGCCTGAAACGGGGTCTCTCAAAACACTTCCGTTTACATCGTATTTTGGAGGAACTGTGGTCAAGGTATCCCAATGAACACCGTAATCAGAGCTATGCATCAATTGTGATTTTTCATTATAGAGCCCACAACTCGCTACCACATTTCCTGAAGGAGTTCCATTGTGTGACGGCTGATAAGCTGCAGAATAAGATCCCGCCCACTCAATTTTGGCATCTTTCTGCCACCATGCATAAAATGTAGAATCAGGTTCGTGAAACCAATTGCCGCCAGTAGTTGTGGTACGTGGGCCAATATCGTTACATGAGAACATCATCATGTCCGATTCTGTAGGATGAAAATTAATTGCATCTGCACCTCCCATACTTGAATTACCCGTAAAGCCAGTTGCGCTTTCGAATACAGTTGGAGTAGATTTATCTATATTTGTGATCTTCACAATTGTTGATGCTCCAGTAGCAACCGCATCACCATATTTATTTTTAGGATCAGGCAAAACCGAAGCGAATTCACCAGAAATACTACGTCTCCATCCTGTTTCACGAGCAAGTCCGGGGAAAGTAATTGATTTCGCCAATGGATTACTCCAACGAACACCACCATCATTGCTCACTTTCGTAATATTACCATAAGTAGATCCTCCTATCCAATAGATTTGTTCTGGAAATCCGGGATTAATATAGACTTGTTTACAGTCGGTAGTTACTTCTGTACCCGCTTTTGTTGGATGCCAAAATACAGGCCTTGTGAAAGTGTTGCCGCCATTGGTTGAGACATACATTCCATTATCTAATACAGCCAATCCTTTTGTAT
>JBILFS010000463.1:0-2902 GCA_044351455.1 Paludibacter sp.
ACATACATTTTAGTTGTATCTTGAGGATTGATGACTACCGAGGTGACTCTATTTCCACCGAATTGCGACATAAGATTCAACGTAACCCCACCATCGGTACTCTTATACAATCCTTTGTCTGTAGAAACATAAACTACATTCAAAAGTGTAGGGTGAGGTACCACATCTGTAACGATGGTATCAAGAGTTGCCACTTTCGTCCAACTTCCTGCAACACCACTACTATCCGATCGATATAACCCATTTTTATCGTATAATGAATACCAACGAGTTGGAGAAGTACCCGGAGTGTTCATGGATGCTGGCGAATATGCGGTCATGTGTCGCATTCTTCTTTCGTCTTTTGGGTTATCTGCAACTAATACATGTGTCCAGTTTGTTCCACCATCAATTGTTCGATAGAGTCCTTGTAAATTCGCTGCCGAATCAACATTTAATCTCCACCAACTACTATTAATTTGTACAAATGCAAGATTAGGATTAACTGGATCGACTGCGATAGTTTGTGTAAATGGTAGCCAAAGACCATTATCAATGTTTTTCTTCCAGGTAGCCCCACCATCTGTACTGCGCCATGTTCCCATCACATCGTGACAGCCATAGATATAATCTGGATTATTCAAACAACGGGAGAAACCATGGAAAATTTGCTCACCTTCTCCTCCGGCCATATTCTGATTATATTCAGCTTCTGAACGAATAGGAAGACTTCTCCATTTACTGTCTGTTGTAGGCACAGGTAATATCGTTGTAAATCGAGGAATCACATCAGTCATTACCGGATCAATTGTCAAACGATTAGCTCTTGTAGAGCCATCTGCATTTGACTCCCAGTTGATAGATGCTTGTTCATTTGTGTAATATTTGTAGGTTGTATTACCTGAATATTTATCACTAGCAGAACCACCCAATACTTTCGTAAATGATGTTCCATTTCCAGTCAATTCAATTGGTGTTGCCCAATTGTCCCAGCTTCCCAAAACAAACAGTTGATTAGGGACAGGAGTTGTTGTCCCAAAACTAACATTCAATGTTATCTCTTTTACATTCAACCAGGCTGCAATACTATCCAAAGCATTATAAGAGCGATTTGATTCAGCTGCACCACCCACGGAAACGGCGGCTTGGTAATCCCAGTCACTTTTCTCATTTAGATATTTGTAGCTAATATTGTCCGCACAAGCAAAAGTTCCACTAAATTCGTTAGCGTTGGCTGTTGGTATCAATTCGTAAGGAGCGGTTATATTCCAGTTTTTCAACGTGAAATCACCAGCAATATATACGTGATCCGTTCCAGCTGGAACTTTAACAGTAAATGTTTTACCTTCAGCCACTACACCATTGCAGGTTACGTTTAACGTAGATGCACCTGAGGATGAAATAGTGATTGTTTCACCGTTATAATTTGCAAGTCCAAGACCAGCTTTCAAACGAACATACACAGGCGATAAAGTCAGCGATCCATTTGTTGGAGTAATAGACACAGAGCCAGAAGTAAATCCAGTGGATGGAGACAACGACACTTCATAATTGGTCGAAGCAGTCACCGTTACATTGCCAACCAAATATGAGCCTGAAACTGTAAATGATTGCGCAGTTGAAGGGCCGTGTGCCAAAACATAAGCAAATTGGCTCAAAGGAGATGCAACGCTCATTGTTGGAGGAATAGCTGTAACTGTTCCACTCAAAGCTACATTCTTAGAAACAGCTCCTAAAGACCACACGATCAGACTATCAGATGAATAAGTGGCTGGATTTAATCCGTTTTTCAATCTTACATAAATGGTTGTTGTGCTAACAGTACCGCTTGTTGGTACAAGGGCGATTGAGCTGGTAGTAAACAACGTGTCAGCTTGTAACGATACTTCGTAATTTGGTGATGCTTGTACAAAAAGGTTTTGAGCCAAATTCGTACCACTCACTGTGATTGATTGTGAAGTAGATGGTCCCGATTGCGATTCATATACAAAGTCAGATAATGATGTTGCAGATGTTGTTAAAGCAGGCGCAGTGTATGAAACTTCCAAAGCACCCATTTTAGGAATCGTACGCGCCACGTTAGCATAATCAACGGCAATACCTGTTCCCGATACACCATTCAAGGTTGAAGATGTATTGTAGTTCGCAATGGTTGTGCCACCAGCCGCTGAGAAACCAGGATTGGTATTCAAACTGTTTGCATCTTGACCTGTAGCAGTTTGCCACAAAGCAAGCGTACTTTTTGCACTAAAGTTATAACTTCCGATAACACCTCCTGTACCTGATACATAATAATCGTTTCCATTTACAGTGTAAGAACCAGAAGTAGTTGATGCCATTGAAATTGCATAATGACTGCCTCCTCCTGAGCGTGCATTGAAAAGAATATTATTACGGAAATTGCGGATATTCGCTGCACCAGCACTTCCAATACAATATGATTTTTGAGTACCACTTGCTGGATTTCCATACACATAAACCGAATTATGAATAAAAGAGGTATTCGTTGCAGCTGCTAATTCGTATAATCCATAGATTAATGTTGCATGATTGCCACCAATACTTATCACGTTATTCGAACAAACCGAAGTACTACCAGTTGAAGCAGCAATACCAACCAACATAGAAGAAGTACTATTGCTTGTAGCGGCAAGACTATGAATCTGATTTGCGTTTACTGTTAGTTTACCGTTCATCAGATTTATACCATAAATTCCGCCTACCGAAGTTGTTGCATTAGTCAGGTTTGCAATTAAATTATTACTAATATTTATAGTATCTGTACCATTGACATTAATTCCATATACATACTGCGCCGAGACAACATTCTGTGCATTTAAACTGTTTGCCGTAGAATGACTACCGATGGTATTGAATATGATACTTGTTTTTCCTGCTCCACTTGCTTTATGAATACCATAAA
>JBILFS010000008.1:0-15476 GCA_044351455.1 Paludibacter sp.
TCAGTACTGGAAATATTCGGTCGTTCTACCCGCGACATTTCGCTTGAGAGTCAACACGCTACCACACTTACCGATCGTCAGCTTTTATATCTGATGAACACATCATCACTAGAACAAAAAATAAGAAAAAGTCCCCGGATTAACACAATTGCACAAAATGCCGCAACCATCCCTGCCTTGTGTGATGAATTGTCGCTGTTGGCATTCTCAAGAAAGGCAACCAAAGAAGAAATCAGAATTTTTACTGATTACATGCAGGCCAATAAACTCAATAAAAGGAATCTGGCAAATGAAATCCTGTGGGTATTTATCAACAGCAGTGAGTTTTTATATCAACACTAAAAAATGAATGCAATGACAACCCGATTATCCTTTAAAATACTTTTCTTTGTTTGGTTGATGAGCATACCAGCATTGAGGGCTCAACATGCAAAATCAGTAATATTGATATATCTTGATGGCGGTCCGTCTCAAACCGACACCTTTGACCCCAAACCTGAAGCAGGTCGCGACATCACCGGTTTATTGAAAGGCTACATTCAAACGGATGTGAAAGAAATTACACTGGGTGAGAAATTTCCGCAATTATCCCGACAGGCAGATAAATTCAGTCTGATCAGGAGCATGACCCACGGTGTTTTTGCCCATGAAACAGCGCATTATTCCATGATTAGCGGCGATTTGTCAAAAGGCAACATTGTTTACCCATCTTTTGGTTCAGTAATCGCCTTTAAAAAGAAAGATAACTATCAGGGGATATTACCACCCTACATTTCATTGGTCAATGCAAACAGCCGTTTTAACGAGGGAGGTTTTCTGGGAAACGAATACAAATCTTTCGACACCAATGGGGCGCCCGAAAAAGGAGTATTTGAAGTGGATGGTTTAATCAATAGTTTTGTGAATGAAAAAACATTTTCAGCACGTATAGATCTGTTGAAACGTTACGACTCGATCAGTAACGGAATTGCGGATAAAACCATCAGCAACGAAATTGAACTACTTCGCGGGAAAGTAACCCGACTGATTCAGGGAGAAATAAGAAAAGTATACGATCTCAGCAGCGAAAGCAAAGAGATGCGACAGGCTTACGGCATGACAAGAATTGGACAATCCTGCCTCGTTGCCAGAAAACTGGTGGAATCAGGTGTTCCATTCATCACAGTCAGAACAACAGGATGGGATACACACAAAGCTCACTTTCCCAGAATGAATGCAATGTTGCCCGAACTTGATCAGGCATTAGCAGCATTACTTGCCGATCTGGCGGCCAAAGGTTTACTGGATAAAACAATTGTTTTATGTGGCGGAGAATTCGGAAGAACACCCCGTGTGCAATGGGAAGCACCCTGGAATGGAGGACGCGCCCATTTCGGCACAGCATTTTCGTATCTCGTTGCAGGAGGCGGTTTTAAAGCCTCTATGGTAATCGGAGCAACCGATAAAACAGGTGAGAATATCACAGAAAGAAAAGTTTTTCCCTGTGATTTGATAGGAACAGTTTATCAATTGATGGGAATTGAACCCTATGGAACACTACCCCACCCTACTGAAGGAAAAGTTCCCATATTACCATCATTAGGAAAACAGGGACAAAGCAACGGACTATTGACAGAATTAATCAAACAACCATGAAAAAAATCAACCTGACAATATGGCTAATTGCCTTTTATTTATTGAGTTACAGTCAGAAAATGACAGTAGGATACATCTTTCCGGCAGGCGGACAAGCGGGTACAAGTTTTATCATTGAAGCGGGCGGACTGAATATTAATCAGGCAACAGCAGTATATATCAGCGGAAAAGGAGTTAAGGCGGAAATTATCAGGGATACAATCATCAGCAAAAAAAATACCCGCAGAAAATTTGATGATCAGAGCAGTCCGCAACTTGCCGAAAAAGTTAAAATCAGGATAAATATTGATAAAAATACTGCTCCGGGATTGCGGGACTTAAGATTGCAGGCGTCGAAAAGTATTTCCAATAAACTTATTTTTGAAGTCGGACAATACCCCGATTTCATTGAAAAGGACATTTCAACAAAACAAAAGCCCAATCAGGTGAAAGCGCTACCCGCAACCCTTTGTGGACAGATTTTACCCGGAGAATGTGATTACTATGCATTTGAAGCCAAAAAAGGGACCCGTTTTGTTGCCGCCGTCAAAGCCCGCACCTTTGTTCCATATATTGCCGACGCCGTACCCGGCTGGTTTCAGGCAGTAATATCTTTACGAAACAGTCGCGGAAAAGAAATTAGTTATAACGATGACTTCAGAAACAATCCTGACCCCGTGATTATCTGCGAAATCCCTGAAGATGACACCTACACCCTGATGATTCACGATGCCATCTTCCGGGGAAGAGAAGATTTTAATTACCGCATTGATATTGGTGAAATACCCTTCATAAAATCCATTTATCCTCCGGTGGGAAACAAAGGAAAACGCAGTCAGGTGCATATCGATGGAATCAATATTGATAAAAATACATTCAACTTCAAACCCGGATTTGAAGGAAAAGGCACCTTCACAGTTCAGAATCAGCAAGGATTTACAAGCAATCCGGTTCCTTATCTGAGTTTTCATCCATCAAAAAAAATAATGGATTATAACAGTCAGGAGCCCTTAATAATTAGCAGTATCATTTTCGATTCATTAACGAGGAGCAATAAAATCAGACAATATACCCTCGATTTAAATAAAAACGAAACTCTGGTTGCAGTTGTTACCGCCAGAAAGATAAATTCCATGCTCGATGCCCGCTTATCACTTTATGATGTTTTTGGCAAAAAACTCATTACGGTGGATGACACAGAAGATCCCATGGAAGGACTGATGACGCATCATGCAGATCCTGTATTGAAATTTAAAGCACCATCAACAGGAAAATACCTGTTATTGGTGGAAGACGTATTACAAGGTTCAGGAACAGATTTTTATTATATACTTGAACGCAAACCGGCTTCAAATGATTACGAAATATTTGTATCGCCTGCGAATATTTCCATTCCGAAAGGAGGCACAACATCTTTCATGCTGGATGTAGTAACACCCGACAAGAAAGCACCTGCTCTCGACATAGAAGTACAGGGATTGCCATCCGGGTTTGTGGTAAGCAATACTGAAATCCGTGGCACAAAATGGGAAGTATCGGTAACAGCCCCTGAGAAAGCAAAAACACAAGCCATATCACTCAAAGTATTGGCAACAGAGAAATTAAGGAAAAGAGACAAAGGCAACGAAATGAATATCGAAACAACAGAAGCAGTAGCGGCAGATAATATGATGCAGGCATTTTATTACACCCACCATATTCCGGCTTTTAATTTCGTTGCAGAAGTAACAGAAGAAGCTCCTTTTTCCCTGCACTTTGAATCTCAGATCGAAAAAAATCTGACCGAACCGATTATCATTCAGGCCAGCGACACCCTGCTTCCCCTCAAAATCATATTGAAAAGGAAGTCAGGATTTAACGAAACAGTATCCCTGCAGCTCAACCGGAAAAACAAATTCATCTCCCTCGATCCCATCGAATTCAAGTCCGGGGAAACAGAAAAAATCATCCCGGTTAAATTAAATCTGAAAGACATGCCGGGCAGATTCGGCATCAGGCATCAACTTTCCATTGTGGGCACAGTAAACGGTCAGACTGATAAAAAAGGAAAAAGAACATTTGAGAATGCGCAATATCGGGAAATGACACCGGTGGTTATACTGGAGTTGAAATAAACACAATATGAACCTGCACCCCCTGATGATTCACATCCATCCCGGCTGCTTCTTCCAGATGACAACCGGCTTTTTCTGTATTTCCATAGCCCAGATAGCCTAAGCCCAACATATAATGGCAATGAATTTTATTCCGGAATGTCAGATCATCATCCCAGATTAATAAATCGGGCAATGACACAGCAAAATAATCCAGCTTTATTTGTTCATCCAAGTGTTTTTCACCAAAGGCAATAAGTTTATCAAAGCGGGAATTGGCTTCATCCCTGCGATTTAGCTTTAGCAATGCCAGTCCCTGATAGAAAATCTTATCAGGTTTTTGGTCGTTATAAAAAATGGCTGCTGCAGGTTCAGCATTACCATCCTTTGCAAGTTCCCAGTATTTGCGTGCTTCCTCCAATATTCCCAATCCTTCGTAAGCACAGCCAAGCCAGTAATGAAAATCATTTTCCTGAGCACCATATAGTTTACCTTCGCCTAAATTATGAGGATATACCAAACATTGGTTTAAAAGCGAAATGGCTTTTGAATAATCTTTTCCTGTAATTGCTTTTTTAGCCAATTCAACACGCGCCAACTGATATTGTGCCGGCACTTTGCCTTCGCCCCCTTCCCACGGATGAAACTGACGATTATCAATCAGGCTTATGGCGCGATCAAACTGTCCGGTTTGATTACACAATGTTGCATATTCCAGATACACATCATCGCGTTGTAATACCAAATCAAAATGCATGTCAAGAAAAGCTAAACGTTCAGCATGTGGCCGGCAAAGACGTTTGTACAATTGATCAAGTTCCATCAGAATACGTGCATCAGTTGTATCCAGCGCAAAGGCTTTTTCCAGGCATTCAACAGCCTTTGCTTCCTGATTTAATTTATTGAAATAAGCCAGAGACAAATTTCTCAAAACTGTTGGAAACTGATCATTGAGTTTTGCCGATTTTTCCCAGCATGTAATAGCTTCGGAATACTGACGTTTATCATACCACAAATTACCAAGGTAAAAAGGTGCTTTTGAGTCAGTTGGATTTAATTCCTGTGCTGAAGTTAATGCCATAATTGCCTCCGGGCGATTTGGGAAGCAAAAATCAGGAGCATGTGAAGCTGCTTTGTTAAGTATTTCTGATGTATCTTTTCCATCTTTTGCCAATGCCCGGGCCATGTAATAAAAAGTCATAGGGGTTGTTGGACAAACTTTTATGCCTTCTTCCAATATTGAAACAGCTTCAGTATACATGCCTGCAGCAATATAATCAATAGCAACAATTTCGTAGTTATGAATTTCGCCACGCATGTGTTTGTGCATGAGATCCAAATCCTCAGCATTGCCTGATAGCAAATATTTTTCATACCGGCATCCAAAATTGAACAAATCGATTTTCAGCGAATCTTCTATCCAGCTTAATGCCTCTGAATTTCTTCTAAGTTTACGTAAAATAGCTGTTTTTAAAACACGTCCTTTGTGGTTATTCCAGTTCCGTATAAGCGACTTTTCCACTTCATAAAGTGCATCATTTAATTTTTTGTTGATACAAGAAATTTGCGCGCATCCAAAAAAACCGGCATCCTGCATCGCTGCATTCCAGCACGATTTATAAAAAGCATCGTAAGCCTCTTTGTTTTTTCCCTGATATTGCAATGCTAATCCTAAATTGTAACGTGGTTCGCCATCGTAAGGATTGGGATTTCGCTGCAATTGAGTTTCAATTGCTTTATTAAGATATGCTTCGGCATCTGCAAATTTTCCACGACGAAGTAACCAAAGCCCCATAGCGTTATTGTTACGAACATCACCTGGATCACGACGCAATGCCTCGAGGTAATAATCAGTGGCATTGTAAGTAGCATGGCGGTATTGTTCCAGATGCAAACCGGTGAGGTAAAGTTGTTCACAGGTGGGTGTTTCTTCGGGCGACAAAGCTGCTTTGGCCGGCTCAGCCTGCGGACGTTCTGCTTTTTCTGCACGAATTGATAGTAATTCGGTGCCATCTTCGGCATGCAATGATAAACATAAATCTGAAAGGGATATATTGTCTGCAAAAACTTCTTTTACATAAACTGATTCGGGTGATAAATGAACAACTTCTTCAAAATCCCCTTGTGGGAGATTCAGCGAACTAAGTTTTATTCTCACATTGTTTTGTTCTGACGTGGCAAAAACTTTTATGATAGCTTTATCACCTTCCTTTTCCAGATTAATCAAAAAATCCTGCGTAGCATTTTTCACAACTCCCAGTTCTCTGTAGGGAAGAAAATACTGGGTAAATGTCTTCTCTTCATATGGATTAATCCATGTAAAATCGGGTTGATTATCGGTAAACACACCCGCCATCAATTCGATATAAGGACCATCTTCATCAGTCAGATTTCTGTCCCACGCTTTTCCAAAATCACCATTCCCCCAGGTCCATTGTTTTTTACCCGGAGATACATGATGATTGGCAACGTGAAGCACGCCTGCCTGCGTATCGTTTTCGTATCCTCCTACAAAGTTAAATTCCGAATTGATAGCCATGTACGACGTTGGAACAGGAATGTTTTTATAATTCGAGATATCCACACCTGCCGAGTAGTCAATTTTATAATAAGTACCGGTGGCAATCGGAAAAGTAGAAACATCGCGCTTGCCATGATCGAAAACCGCGTGCACATCAGGCGGAAATACAGATTGATAGAAGTCGTTTACCGCCACTGCCGGATTTGCCCACCATAAAAATGTTTGTGGCACAGGTGTCGGATTGTAGAGTTTTCCTTTTATTTCCAGATAAGCTTTGCCCGGATGTAGTGTGAAACCGGCCATTCCCTTTTGATGAAACATTTTTTCGTTTTCGTTGACCCATACAGTAACACTACCATCAGCATGGTATTCGATGGTATGATCGACAGGCAAGAATGTACTCGGACGATGGTGCTGAGGCCAGTTAAATTCTATTCCTCCTGATATCCACGGACCGGTAAGACCTACTAAAGCCGGTTTAATCACCTGATTGTAATAAATAAAATGGCGTTGTTTGATTTTATCGTAAGCCATTTGCACACGACCTCCCAGTTCGGGTAGAATCATGATTTTTACATATTCGTTTTCTAAAAAAACTGCGTTGTAAATCTTGTCTTGTTTTTCGTCGGAAATTTTTTCGATAACCGGGTATGGATAAACCGTACCGCTACTGCCCTGATACACCCTTTTTTCCAAAAATATCGGATTTTTTTCGGGTTTACCAATTTCATAGGTTGGTATTGCAATTTCTTCACTCCAAACTTTCACTTCACTTTTTTCTACAGTGCTTTTAATCAGATACGCTGTAATCTTTTCCATCTTCAAATAATAAAACGACAATCTTTTTATACCATTATTTAACTAATTCATTTTCAATTTCTTCCAATGACTTACCTTTGGTTTCAGGAAGTTTTAATGCAATAAATACAAATCCTGACAAACATATCGCTGCATAAACCCAAAATGTTCCGGCTGCTCCCAAAGAGGCATTTAGAAGCGGAAAGGTGTATGTAAGGATGAAACAGGCAATCCAAAGGGCAAATGTAGCCAGTGCCATCGCTGCACCGCGAATGTGATTCGGGAAAATTTCAGACAATATCACCCAAACGATGGGCGCCAGCGACATGGCGTAAATGGCAATTGCGATGATAACCAAACTCAACACAGCTATACCCTTCAATTCAAAATAAAATGCACTTCCTAATAATATGTAGGTTATTGCAAGTCCGATTGATCCAAGCACCATCAGTTTTTTGCGACCCCATTTATCCACCGTAAACATGGCCACCAAAGTAAATATTAAGTTAACACTACCGGTAATTACGATATTAAACAAAGTATCGCTAACGCCATAACCGGCTGCGGTGAATATTTCCTCTGCATAATTAAAAACAGTATTGATGCCGCACCACTGCTGAAAAACAGCCAGTACAATACCAATAACCAATACCGTTCTGAATTTTGGTTTAAATAATTCTTTGAAGTCAACTTTTTCGGATGCATCATTCAGGGTAGCTTTGATGGCGGCCATTTCCTCTTGAGCATATTTTACACCACCAATTTTGATAAGTGTTGGCAAAGCCTTTTCCGGTTTCCCGGCTTTAATTAACCAACGCGGACTTTCTGGTAACAACAAAGTGAGCACAAAAAACGCAACTGCAGGAACACCACAGGCATAAAACATCCAGCGCCAACCGGTTTGTCCGTTCCACGATGCTCTGATAAATTCATCAGTTGCACCTTCGGGTACCGCTTCGGCGATAAGCAAATTAACAAGCTGTGCGCCCAAAATACCAATCACTATCGTAAACTGATTGAGTGACACAAACTTACCCCGGACATGAGATGGAGCCACTTCAGCAATATACATGGGTGAAAGTGCGGATGCCAGACCAATTCCCACACCTCCGATAATTCTAAACCAAACAAAAGTGTCGAAACTCTGCGCAATTCCGGTTCCAAAAGAAGCAAGTGTAAAAAGAAAAGCAGAAATTAACAAAGGCCATTTCCGGCCAAACTTATCGCTGATATATCCGGATGCTACGGCACCAACGATACAACCAATCAGTGCTGAACTCATGGCCCAGGCCTGCATGTCAGGCAAATTGGCAATTCCGAAAAATCTTTCGTAAAATGGTTTTGCGCCACCGATCACCACCCAGTCGTAACCGAATAATAAACCTCCCATCGCTGAAACGATGGATATCCCCAGGATATAAGATTGATTGAATTTTTTCATGAATATTTGTAAGCTGAAAGTGTATTAAAATTCTGATGCAAAGTAAATGCAAATTTACGGTAGAAAATATAGAAAATTTCAAAAAAAACATGGATATTTCAACGGAAGATTATGTTTTAAAATAAAATGATGTATTTTTGGACATAAATTATCATTTCAGCAATATGTTAAAGATAAAAAGTGGTTTTACTGGTGAACGGGCTGTTATTCTTCCCGAGTCGGTTATTCAGGAATTCAGGGCATCACCGGTTGGGCAACAATTACACATCACCGATATCGGCTTTTACCCCAATGCTGGGAGTCATTTCCGCGAAAGAAAGGCTGAAGAGGCCAATCAATTTATTTTAATTTATTGCGTAGACGGGGATGGTTGGTATCGTTTAAATAATATCACATCGAAAGTAAGTTCTAACCAATTATTTATTTTACCCAAGAATAAAGCACATGCCTATGGATGTCATCAAAAACATACATGGACAATTTATTGGATTCACTTTGATGGCACACTTGCATCATATTTATCAGAAGGCATTGACAAACCTTTGTTTATTTCACCCGATTCAGACTCAAGGATAAATGATAGATTAAGACTATTTGAAGAGATATTTCAAACATTAAAAAACGGCTATAATATTCAGAATATTGAATTTTGCAGTACAGCACTTCACTATTTTCTGGGTTCAATTAAATATCTGAGCACATACAGACTGGCAAATATTGCTATAAAAAAGCCAAATGAAAATGATTCTGTCGAAAATGCCATACACTTCATGCGGGAGAATATACACAAAAAACTGAGTGTAAAATCTATAGCCGATTATGTAGGCATTTCAGCATCTCACTTTTCAGCGGTATTTCAGTCAAAAACAGGTTATCCTCCGTTAGCTTACTTAACTCACCTCAAAATACAGGAAGCATGTCACTATCTCGACTTTTCTGATATGAAAATTAATCAGTTAAGTGCAATGGTTGGTTACGATGACCCGTTATATTTCAGCCGGATATTTACCAAAACGATGGGGATGTCGCCGGTATTATACCGAAAGAAGAAAAAAGGGTGAAATTAAAAATTGTTATTACAAATTGAGTTTTACCCATTTATAATTATATTTGCACGGTATTATTTAATTTTGCTTCTAATTACATCATGAAATTCTTACGCAGCAGTATAATTATTACTATTTTGATTTTCATTCTGACCCTGTCTTTAAAAGCAGAGATGAAGATAAACAGCGGACTATATTTCAATTCTTTTGAAGTAGATCAGGATAAACGAACGGGGTTGAACCTGACACCCGACAATAAATTGAGTTTTCCTGAAGGAATTCACCTGAAATTTGACCTGCAGTTACATCAGCAACTCAATAACTTTGGTTATGTTTTCAGAATTATCGGAACCAACAGCATCAATATTGATTTGGTTTCCGACATCACCTCGAATGATTATTTATTCTCCCTTGTTTCGGGAACGAAATCAATTTTGAAAATAAAGTCTCAGGAAATCAAAAATTTCAGTGCAAATAAATGGATAACTGTAACACTAAAGTACGACAAACAAAAAGGACTTATCACTTTTGAAATTGATGATCTTCGCAAAGAAGTCAAATTCAGGTCTGAAAAACTATCCAATATAAATATCTGTTTCGGACTGAATAACAATCCGGTATTTGCCACCACTGATGTACCTCCCATGACCATCAAAGACATCAGAATTCTGAACGAAAAAAATCAATTGAAATTCAACTGGAAATTAGAGAAACATGCATACAACAAGGTTTACGATGAAATTCAGAAAAGAAAAGCAATCATTGTGAATCCTGTTTGGAAAATCGACAAACATGTAAAATGGCAACATAAAGTTCAATTAAGTCTTCCCTTTGAGCTACCTCAGATAGCGTTTGATGAAGATAATGGCCGGATTTATTTTGCCAAGCACAAGTACATATACAGATATGATGCAACTACTCAGACTACAGATACTTTAATCGCACGAAAAGGTGAGGTATATAATTGCAGATCGAATCAATTGTTATTCGACAAAAACTCCGGGAATCTGATTTCCTATAATTTTGACAATCCCAATCCTGCAGTTTTTAACTTTCAGAATATGGAGTGGTCGAATGAATATACCCAGAGAATAACTCCTCAATTCTGGCATCATAGCAAGTATTTTGATGCATCCGACAGTTCACTGATTACGTTTGGAGGTTATGGTTATCACAAATACAAATCGGATGTGATGAGATATTCGCTGAAAAACGAAGAATGGAAACAACATGACATTTCTCCGAAAATCACACCCAGGTATTTAAGCAGTTTGGGGTATCTGGGCAATGATGAATTGCTTTACTTTGGAGGCTACGGCAGCACTTCAGGCAATCAGGAAGAATTTCCGCACAACTATTACGATTTGTATAAAATTAACCTGTCAACCCTTGAAGTAAAAAAACTCTGGGAAATGAGTGCTCCGGCAGAACATTATACCAATAGCAATTCATTGGTTGTTAACACTTCAAATAATACATTTTACAACCTGTCTTATTCAAACACGCGGTATAATACCAGCATTAAACTCATGGAATATGCCATCGACAAACCGGAGTATAAGGTTGTTGGAGATACTATTCCATACCGGTTTAAAGATATTGAGTCGTATTGCGACTTGTATTACAACAAGAACACAGCTGAATTGCTTGCCGTTACGTCAGTATCTAAAAACAACAGTACTGATATCAATATTTACTCCATTTCTTATCCCCCGCTTCATATCGAAGATGTGTTGCAGAAAGAAGAAACTGCATTCAATTGGATTTGGCTTTTGATTATTCCTGTAATTTTAATTCCGGTTTTCTTCTATCTGAAAAAGAGAAAAGAGAAAAAAGAGAAAATTAAAAACAAAGTGAATGCGTATCTGAATTTTGAATATAACGATTTGAAACAGGAGTTGAAACCTTCATCCATCAACATGCTGGGCTTTTTCCAGATCATCGATAAAGATGGCGTAAATATAACCGGAAATTTCACAGCGACTACCAGTCAGATTCTTGTACTTCTTATCATGTATACTGTAAAAAACGGACAAGGAATCTCTACCCAGGAATTAACAGAAATACTTTGGCCTGATAAAGATACTGATAGCGCCAGAAACAATAGAAATGTTTACATGAGTAAATTGCGCTTACTGATTAAGAATGTTGGTGATATTGAATTGATTAATCAAAATAATTATTGGTCTGTAAATATTGGTAAAGATGTTTTTTGTGATTATAAAAATATAATGCTCCTGATTAAACAATTTTCCAAACAAAAGGAATTTTCTTCTGAATTGGTGAATGAATTGGCAAAGATTGCCTCAAGAGGTGTGTTGTTACCAAATTTTCAGGAAGAATGGGTGGATACCTTTAAAGGAGATTACACGAATGTGATCATTGAAACACTTACCAATCTTTTGCAATTGAAAGATGTTTTAGCCGATAAAATCCTTGTTCTACATATCTGTGATGCCATACTGAAACATGATAGCATTGATGAAGACACAGTAAAACTCAAATTTACCACTCTTTATAACCTGGGTAAGAAAAGTCAGGCCAAGCATTGTTTCGACAAATTTGCTGAAGATTACAAAAACTTTATGGGCGTGGCGTTTAAAGAAACATTTGAACAATTCCGCGTTAAAAATTTATAAACTTTGAATAATTCTTTTTTTCAAACAGGCTTTAATTAAATATTAATGAATAATTAATCACCAGTATCTATTTTTGTATCGTCTTATTTATCTCTGATACAGAAATTGAATTCATGAAAAAAAACTTATTGCTATTTTCATTTCTTTTTATTATTGAATTGATATTTGCCGGAACGCCTGTTGCGTCTATTGTTTTTTCTGTTCCTGTAGTGCCTTCTTCATTGACTCACTACACTACTACATCAACTTCAAGTGAGTCATACACTGTTCAAACGTCCAAAGCAGGTATTGCATGCCGTCAAACTCCTATATCCAAATACGGGTATTTCAATGTGAATGATGCGACCATACCTTCAACTCAATATAATCTGATTTTAAATATTACTTGTTTTGAGATATAACAATAAGAAAAATGTGGATGCTTTGTTCGATTTGAAAAACGATCACTTTGAATTAAACAATCTTTTGCACACCAATAAAACGGCGAATTTAAAAACAGCCGAAGGAATGAAAGCCAAATTGGTTGATTATCTTGAGAGTGTTAAATATCCGTATTTGGAGGAAGTGAAGGGAAGGACGTTTTAACGTAAATTTTTAAGTGTTATTTTAGAACAATTATTATGAGATTTATAAAAAATAATTTTTTGAAATTTGAAATATTATTGATTTGTCTGATGGCAACTACATTCACATTAGTGAGTCAGTCATCAGAAAAACAAAGCAAGTCGGAGTTGTCAAACCTTACCGCTTATAATTTTGGTAGTTTGGGGAGATTAGCTCCTATAGAACAAATCAAGGTATTAAAAGTGGCCGGATATAAAGGGATTATTTTAAATTCTCAAACAAGAGAAGATTCAGTAAACCTGAATTTTTTTATCAAAGAATTACGAAATGATAAACAATTCAACATTCATGCATTGATGATACGCTATAACTTTAACGAAACCGAGCAAGTGCGTGAAAAGTGGAAAATGTGGGTTGATAAAATTGCTGGTAAAAACATAGAACTTTGGGTGATTTTCGGCAAAAAACTGGATGGAATAAACGATGGTTTTATTGAATCAAAATTGAGAGAAATTGTAAAATATGCCAAGAGCAAAAAAATAAAAGTGATTCTTTATCCACATAGTACTTGTTATATTGCTTCGGCTGAAGAGGCTTTGCCTTTTGTGAAGAAAATAAATGATAAGAATTTACAACTTGCTGTGCATCTTTGTCACGAAATACGTGCAGGCAATGGAGATAGAATAAGTACAGTTTTCGAAAATGTAAAACCTTATATTGGAGCAGTTACCCTGGCAGGGACTGATTCGGTAGCCGATTTTTCGAAACCAAAACTAATGGATGCAAGCACTATAAAACCTATTGGGCAAGGTAATTTCGATATGAAAAACTTTATTGAACCACTGCTGAAATCTGATTATAAAGGGAAGATTGGTTTTATCAATTTTAAGATAGAAGATGATCCAGAAATATATTTAAAAAGCTCCATCATTGAATGGAATAAACAATATTCAATTTACAATTAGACCATTTACAATTTATTAGATCAAATGCTAAACAATCAATATTCAATGAAAAAATCAATTTTACTAGTTGCAACTGCCGTAGGTTCAGGAATTATACCTTTATCAGCAGCAAAAAAAACAGACAAAAACGTGCTCTTTATAGTTGTTGATGATTTAAACACAACCCTGGGCTGTTACGGACATCCGGTTGTAAAAACACCCAATATTGACCGATTGGCAGCGATGGGCGTTCAGTTTACTGATGGTTATTGCAATTATCCGGTTAGCGGGCCGAGTCGTTCATCTTTTCTGACTGGATTGTATCCCGAAACAATTAATATTCTGGATAATCGCAAAAAGTTGGCATCTGTATTGGGCGACAAAACTACTTTGCCTGCACTTTTTAGGCAAAATGGCTTTTACACTATGGGACTGGGTAAAGTTTTTCATGGAAAAAGTAGCGAAAACGACCCCAAAGCTTGGGACGAAGAATATGCTTATGGTCCAACAAAACTCGGCGAAACAGGCGAAAAACGTAATATAAGTAATGGTGCATTATCGTGGTGCGAATGGATGGCAGCCAATGGGACCGACGAAGATTTGCAGGACGGTCAAAGTGCACGCACAGCAGTAAAATTCATTAAAAAGCCAAAAGATAAACCATTTTTCTTGGCTTTGGGATTGCACAAACCGCACGATCCATTTATTGCACCGAAAAAATATTTCGATATGTATCCGCTTGAAATATGTACGCCACCGGCTCTGCCAGAAGGCTGGACACCCCCTTTCAAGCACACTTTGCCCAACGAAACAGCCATTTTTAATAAGTTTACCGATCAGGATAAACGGGAGTTTCTTCGTTCGTACTATGCATGCACCAGTTATATGGATGCTCAGGTTGGAAAAGTGATGAAGGCCCTGGAAGAATCGGGACAGATGGACAATACCCTGATTATTTTTATGGGCGACAATGGTTATCATTTGGGTGAGCACAACTGGTGGAATAAAGTAACAATGTTCCAAAAAGGTACAAATCCACCATTTATTGTAGCAGGTCAATCGGTTGGCAAAAAAGGTGTTAAGTCGAACTCTATGTTCGAATTTGTGGATATTTATCCTACATTAGCCGACATCTTTAGACTGAAAAACACCCCCAAATATTTAGAGGGAAAAAGTATAAAAAAGATATTGAAAAATCCGGCTAAACCGTTTCGTAATTCAGTAACAGCAGTGGTTAATCGTGGCCAAATGTTAGGTAAAATGGTGAAAAATGAGCAATGGCGTTATGTGGAATGGGACGATGCTAAGATGGGTGTAGAACTGTATAACCAGCAAAATGACCCCATTGAATACAAAAATTTAGCAACTGACCCTGCTTACAAAACAGTGTTGGCTGAAATGAAAAAAATAATGCATAAAAAATAAGAAGTATGTATCAAAAAATTAGTTTAATAATTGCTTCGGTAATACTATCAATTACGTTGGTAATTGCCGGAACTCCGGTAGCTTCAATTGTATTCTCGAATCCAACTGTGCCGAATAACCTGACACATGTTTTCAGCACGTCACCTACTTCCGAATCGTACTCTTTGCAAACCACCAAAGGCGGTGAAGCTTGTCGACAAATACCAGCATCGAAATACGGGTATTTCAACGCGAATGATGTTGTAATTCCATCGACTCAAAATAACTTGATAGTTAATATTACTTTTTTCGACGAAAGTAATAGCAAAATGAATTTTCAGTACAATTCCAATGACGCAAATAATTACAAATCACTTTCGATTCAACAAACCGGATCAAATAATTGGGTAAC